>MTPE01000067.1 GCA_002011835.1 Desulfarculaceae bacterium JdFR-95
GGCGGGGGGGAAGTTATTGCCTAGCGAGGGAGAGGCGGGGCGGCGCGGAGGCGCCGGAGGACCTGGCCGGACAACCCGGCGTAACCAGAGAAAGTTTCGTGGGCTTTACCGGGGGGCGGGCGCCGGCCCGCCGGCCTAGGAGCTGCTGCTGAGCCCCAGGACCAGCTCCACCTCGCCGCGGGGACGGCCGGTGGCCTCGGCGATGCGGGCCGGGTCCAGGCCCTGGCGGGACAACTCCAGCACCTTGCGCCGGAAGGCGGCCATACCGTCTGCATCCAGGGCGGCGGCGGGTTGGGATCGGGACTGGGCCAGGCGGTCCTCCAGCTCCTGGACCATCTTCTGCATCTGGGCGATGCGGGCGTCCAGGGTGGAGAGAGTGGTGTTGACCAGCTCGCGTTTCTCGCTCAGGAGGCGGTCGAACTCCTGGGCCAATCCGCGGGCCTCGGTCACGAAGCGCTCCAGCTCCTTGGGCGCGGGGGGCAGGCCGCCCTGGCCCCGGCGGCGCAGACGCAGCAGGAGCAGGGCCACGGCCGCGGCCAACACCAGGTCGGCGGCGATCTGTATCCACCACAGGGGAGACATCACACCACCAGGTCCACCAGGCCGGAGGCGGGTCTCCGGCGGAGGAGTCGGGCTTGTTCCTTCTTCCTGGCCCGGGCCTTGGCCCGGGCGCGGGCACGGGGTCGGCCGCGGCGGCTCTGGTCGTCGGCGCGCACGCGGTTCTGGGCGTCGGAGGGCTGGGGTTGCTGTACGGAGGTGCGTTGTGCCTCCTGTTGTTGCAGGACCTCTTGTTGGGCTGCGGTCTGCTGTATCTCGCCCACACGCTGCACGCCCTCCTGCACCCGGCTCACCTGGCCGGTCTGCTGCAGGACGATGGGCATGTTGGTGTCGGTGTTGGGCATGGGACCTCAGCCGGTGATGACGAAGTCGGTGAACAGGACCTGATAGACCGCGGGCTTGTTCAGGGCGTGGTTGAGCTCGGCCTTGATCTGGGCCCGCAACAGTTGTTTGCCCTGGAGGCTCTTGATCTCGGCCGCGGGACGGTCGCGCAGGAGGCGGTAGATCACGTCACGCAGCAGGCGCCGCCGTTCCTTGAGCACCTCCAGGCTCTCTACATCGGGGCTCTCCAGGGTGACCGCCACTTTGAGCAGGCGCCCGTCCTGGGAGGGGATGAGGGGCACCAGGAAGGGCTCCAGGGAGACGCGCAGGGTGTCCTTGGGGTCGGGCATGGGGGCCCGGAAGACCCAGACCTCTTCTTTTTGAGTCTCCTTGGGTTTCAGGTAGCCGTACCACAGGCCCAACCCCAAGCCCACCAGTACGGCCAGGACCACGCCCCCCAACCACAGCAGGCGCCGTTTGGAGCGGGGCGGCTCTTGTTGCGGCTCGGCCTCCTCCTCGGGCAGGTCCTCGGCCAGGTCCACCTCCACCTCTGGCTCGGGCTCCGGTTGGGGCTCTGGCTCTGGTTCCGGCTCTTCGAAGATGGGCAGGTCGGCCTTGTCCAGCTCGACCTTCTCGCCGGCCGAACCCAGCTTGGCCTTGGCGGCCACGCCCTCGATCTCGGCCAGGACCTGGTCGTCCAGATTGAGGTCGGGCAGGGCGACCTTGTCTGGATCCGGGGGGCTTTGGGCCTGGTTTCCTTGCGGGCTCATGGCACTTCACCCGTGCCTGGGCCAGCGGCGGTGAGGGGCTACTTGTCGGCGAAGATCTTCTCGATCTTCTCGCTCAAGGTCTCGGCCGTGAAGGGCTTGACGATGTAGTTGGAGACCTTGGCCTTCACCGCCTCCAGCACGTTCTCCTTCTGGGCCTCGGCGGTGACCATCAAGAAGGGGATGTCCTTGAACTCGTCGTGGCTGCGCACCCACTTGAGCAGCTCCAGGCCGCTCATCTTGGGCATGTTCCAGTCGCTGATGATGAAGTCGATGCGCTCGCTCTGCAGCTTGGCCACCGCGGTCTCGCCGTCGTCGGCCTCCACGATGTTCTCGAAGCCCAACTGGCGCAGGATGTTCTTGACGATGCGGCGCATGGTGGAGAAGTCGTCCACCACCAGGATCTTCATCTTGGTGTCGAGGGCCATGGTNCCACTCTCTCCCTAGGTAACGGATCCCGACAAGTCGCGCAGCCTGGCCCGCAGCCGTAGGATGGCCTTGGTGTGCATCTGGCTGATACGCGACTCGGTGTAACCCAACACCTCACCGATCTCCCTCATGGTCAACTCGTCATAATAATACAGGGAGACCACCAGTTTTTCCTTCTCGGGCAGGCCGGCGATGGCCTGGGCCACCTGCTCTCGCAGCTCGGCCAGGCCCAGCAGCACCAGGGGGTCCTCGCCTTCCTCCTGGCGGCCCAGGGCCTTGAGCACGGTCTCGGAGTCCAGCTTGCTCAGGGGCCCTTCGCTGTCGTCCAGGCTGAGGAGGTTCACACCGCGCACCTCGTCCAGCAGGCGGTAGAACTCCTCCAGGCTGATGCCCAGGGCCTCGGCCACCTCTTCGTCCTCGGCGGGGCGGCCCAGTTGGTTCTGCAGCTTGTTGTAGATTTCCTCCAGATTGCTGGACTTGCGGCGCACGCTGCGCGGCACCCAGTCCATGGCCCGCAGTTCGTCCAGGATGGCGCCGCGGATGCGGAACTCGGCGTAGGTCTTGAACTGGACCTTCTTGGCGGGGTCATACTTGTCCACCGCGTCGATCAGGCCCAGGACCCCGGCGCTCATCAGGTCGTCCAGGGACACGTGCGAGGGCAGGCGCATGGCGATGCGGCCGGCCACGTAGCGGATCAGGGGCGTATGCTCCAGGATCAGCTCCTCGCGTACCTTGGGGTCGGTCTTGGCCCGCAGGTAGCGGCTGTCGGCCTGCTTGGTCATGGCTGCCCCTGTCCGTCCCTTTGCCGGCGCCGTCCTTTTCGCGGAGCGGCGCCCGGCGGTGGGCCCGCTGCCCGCTGGCGCTGCCTGGCCACGTCCTTTGTCGATGCTCTCCCTGTCCGCACCCCCTTGCGGCGCGCCGGGGCTTCGTTGCTACACCTCGCCCTGACCGACCCTCCCTCGCCGACTGCCCGAATTCTACGATATGTTCACCAGCCGGCGCCAGAAGAACTTGATATTACCACTGGCGTCGGCGGGCGGCATCTGGAGAATGGTGCGGGCGAGCTCCCTGAAGGCCTTGGCCGCGGGCGAGGCGGGGTAGACCTCCACCAGGGCCTTCTGTTGCATCACCGCCTTGTTCACCAGGGGGTCGGCGGGGATGTAGCCCAGGTAGTCCAGGGACAGTCCGCCCAGGAAGTGGTCGGCGGCCACGGCCAGCTTGCGGTAGACTTCCTTGGTCTCGCGTGCGTCGGTCACGTTGTTCACCAGGAGTTTGAAGTGCCGCTCCTGGTGCTGGGTGTGCAGCACCTTGATCAGGGCGTAGGCGTCGGTGAGGCTGGTGGGCTCGCTGGTGGCCACCACGACGCGCTCCTGGGCGGCGGTGTTGAAGTAGAGCACCATGTCGCTGATGCCGGCGGCGGTATCGATGAGCACCGTGTCCGCATCGGTCTGGAAGGCGTCCAGCTCCTGCAGGATCATCAGCTTCTCGTCGCGCGACATGCTGGTCAGCTCGCTCACCCCGCTAGCCGCGGGCAGGATCTGGATGCCGCGCGGCCCCTCCACCACCACTTCCTCCAGGCTCTTGTCGCCGTGGATCACGTCGTTGATGGAGTAGCGGGGGGCCAGGCCCAGGAGCACGTCCACGTTGGCCAGGCCCAGGTCGGCGTCGATGAGCAGCACCTTGCGTCCCTGGGCGGCCAGCTCCAGGGCCAGGTTGACCACCACGTTGGTCTTGCCCACCCCGCCCTTGCCGCTGGTGATGGCGATGGTCCGCAGGCCGCGGCCGCCGGCGGCAGGAGCGCGGCGCCGGGCGGCCACGCGTCTGAGGGATTGCGCTTGGTCCATGGCTGGCTCCTAGTCGGCGAAGTTCTCCAGGTCACGCCGCGCAGGCAAGAGCCGCCGCGCCAGGCCCTGGCGGGTGGCCGGTTCTATGTCCTCGGGCACCCGCTGGCCCGTGCCCAGCCAGCTCACGGGCAGGCCGCTGCGCACCACTCGGTTCAGTATAGGCCCATAGGTGGCGGTCTCGTCCAGTTTGGTGAACACNAGGCTCACGGGCCGGAAACGGGCGAAGGCCGCCANCACCTCCTCCTGGTCCGCCTCGCGGGTGGGCGCGGCCAGCACCAGGTGGCAGCGTATACCCCGCACCCCGGCCAACACCGCGGCCAACTCCTCCAGGCTGTCCTCGTCCCGCGGGGCCCGGCCCACGGTGTCCACCAGGATCAGCTCCCGGTCCCCCAACTCCTCCACCGCCTCGCTCAGCTCGGCGGGAGAGGAGGCCACTGCCACCGGCACCTCCATGATCCGGCCGTAGACCTTGAGCTGCTCGGCCGCGGCCATGCGATAGGTGTCCACCGTGACCAGGCCCACCTTGACCCCCTGGCCCAGGGCGAAGCCCGCGGCCAGCTTGGCCACGGTGGTGGTCTTGCCCACCCCAGTGGGTCCCACCAGGGCCCAGACCACCGCACCGGCGGGGTCGGGCCGGAAGGGGCGGTCCACCCTCAGCATCTTTTTAAGCCGAATGGACAGCCGTGGCAAGAGTCCCGTGCCTCCGGGAGCGGAAAGCCCGTCCAGCAGGCGCACGATCACGTCCGGGTCCACCTCCTGGCGCAGGAAGTGGTGGTAGAGGGGGGCCACCTCGGGACGGGCGGCAAAACCCACCGCCGCCTCGGAGACCATCAGGTGCCGCGAGAGCATACGGCCCAGGCCCTCCACCCGGCGGGCCAGGGCGGCGATGGCCGCGCGGGGATCGGAACCCTCGCCGCCGGGCTCTGCCGGAGCGATGGGCTCCTGGACCGCGGTGGTATCTCCGGGTGTCGGCTCTTCCACCGCGGCGCTGATCTCCACCCCGCCGTCGGGCAGGCGACTGGTGGCCAGGATCACCGCCTCGCGGCCCAGCTCCTGGCGCACCAGGCGCATGGCCTGGGTTATGGTGGGGGCGGTATAGCGTTTCACCTTCATGGTCGCTCGATCCTGTCCCTGGTGTGGTTACTGTCCCTGGGCCTGGGCCTGGGGCTGGCTCACCATCCGCACCACCCCCAGGGAATGGACGTTCAGCTCGGGCACCAGCTCGTTGTGGCTCAGCACCACCAGGCTGGGCAGGAAGCGCTCCACCACCCGCCGCAGGTGGCGCCGCACCACCGGCGAACACAGGATCACCGGCGGCTGGGTGAGCTGGTTGAACTTCTCGATCTGCTCCTGCAGGCCGTTCAGGATGGCCTGGACCTGGTCCGGCTCGATGGACAGATAGGTGCCGTGCTCGGTCTGCTGCACGCTGGCGGTGATCACGTCCTCCACCTGGGGGTCCAGGGTGAGCACGTGCAGGTCCTTCACCCCCGGGCCCAGGATGGAGCGGATGATGCCCCGGGCCAGGCGCTGGCGGCAGTATTCGGTCAGCACCTCCGGGTCCTTGGTCACCGGGGCGTAGTCGGCCAGGGTCTCCACGATGGTCAGCAGATCGCGGATGCTGACCTGCTCGGCCAGCAGGTTCTGCAGCACCTTCTGCACCTGCCCCAGGGTGAGCAGGCTGTTGAGCTCCTCCACCGCCTTGGGGGCGGTCTTGGCCAGGTTGTCCAGCAGGTTCTGCACCTCCTGCCGGCCCAACAGCTCGTGGGCGTGGCGCTTGATCACCTCGGTCAGGTGGGTGGCGATCACGGTGGAGAGGTCCACCACCGAGTAGCCCGCGAACTGGGCCTCCTCCTTCTTGGACTCTGGGATCCACAGGGCGGGCAGGTTGAAGGCCGGCTCNGTGGTGGGGATGCCCTCGATGGGCTTCTTGGCGTCGCCGGGGTCCATGGCCAGCAGGTGGTCGATCATCAGCTCCCCGGAGGCCACCTCGTTGCCCTTGATCAGGATACTGTAGCCGCCGGGCTTGAGCTGCAGGTTGTCGCGCACGTGCAGGGGCGGAACCACGATGCCCAGCTCCAGGGCGAGCTGCTGGCGGATGCTGCGGATGCGGTCCAAGAGGTCCCCGTTCTGCTCCTCGTCCACCAGGGGGATGAGTCCGTAGCCCACCTCCAGCTCCAGCAGGTCCAGGGGCAATAGCGCCTGCACCTGTTCCGGGCCGGGGGGTGGCGGCTCGGCGGCCGCGGCCTCCTCGGCCGCGGCGCGGGCAGCCAGCTCGCGCTGCTGGCGCAACATGATCCAGGCCAGGCCGCCCATGCCCAGCCCCAGGGTCAGGAAGGGCACGTGCGGCAGGCCGGGCACCAACCCGAAGCAGAACACGATGCCCGCGGCCAGGGCGATGGCACGGGGCTGCATGCCGAACTGGCGCGAGAACTCGCGGCCCATGGAGGCGTCGGAGGCGGCGCGGCTGACGATGATGCCGGCNGCGGTGCTGATGATCAGGGCCGGGATNTGGCTCACCAGGCCGTCGCCGATGGTCAGCACGGTGTAGGTGCTGGCCGCCTCGGAGAAGTCCATGTCCTGCTGCAGCACGCCGATGAGCAGGCCGCCGATGATGTTNGTCAGGGTGATGACGATGCCGGCGATGGCGTCGCCGCGCACGAACTTGCTGGCGCCGTCCATGGCCCCGTAGAAGTCGGCCTCGCGGCTGATCTCGGCGCGGCGGGCCTTGGCCTCGTCTTCGTCGATGAGCCCCGCGTTGAGGTCGGCGTCGATGGCCATCTGCTTGCCGGGCATGGCGTCCAGGGTGAAGCGGGCACTCACCTCGGCGATGCGCTCGGCGCCCTTGGTGATCACGATGAAGTTGATCACCACCAGGATCACGAACACCACCAGGCCCACGAAGTAGTTGCCTCCCACCACGAACATGCCGAAGGCCCGGATCACCTGTCCCGCGGCGGCGGTGCCTTCGTCGCCGTGCAGCAGGATGAGGCGGGTGGAGGCCACATTGAGCGACAGGCGGAACAGGGTGGTCACCAACAGGACCGAGGGAAACACGCTGAAGTCCAGGGGCCGGAGCGTGTACATGCAGGTG
This sequence comes from Desulfarculaceae bacterium JdFR-95, assembly GCA_002011835.1. Lineage (GTDB taxonomy): Bacteria > Desulfobacterota > Desulfarculia > Desulfarculales > Desulfarculaceae > Desulfocarbo. The sequence goes on from MTPE01000067.1 coordinate 7,011, forward strand.
AGCAGGATCACCAGGGCGAAGGTGATGTTGAAGGACAGCAGGATGTCCAGGAGGAACGGGGGCAGGGGCAGGATCATCACCACCAGGATGGCCACCACCCCCGCGGCCAGCCCCACCTCGCTCAGACTGGCCCGGTCCCAGACCTGTCCCCAGCGAGTCTTCGCCTTGTCCGTATCTATCAGGGTCTGTGCCATGTCTCACCTCTCAGGGCGCCGCGCCGGCCATGCCCCCCTGGGACAGGAAGCGGCGGTGCTTGTTCTTCATGCGGTAGACGTGGGCTAGGATGGTGGCCACCGACTCGTAGAGGTCGGCGGGGATGGTATCGCCCACCTCCACCTGCTTGTAAAGGGCCTGGGCCAGGGGCGGGTCTTCGATCACCGGTATGTTGTGTTCGCGGGCGGTGGCTTTGATCTTCTCGGCCACCTTGCCCGCGCCCTTGGCCACCACCTTGGGGGCCTCCATCTCCTCGGGGCGGTAGGCTAGGGCCACGGCCAGGTGGGTGGGGTTGGTGATCACCACGTCGGCCTCGGGCACCGAGGTCATCATGCGCTTGCGGGCCATCTCCCGCTGCAGGCTGCGGATGCGGCTCTTGACCTGGGGGTCGCCCTCGGTCTGACGGTACTCGTCCTTCACCTCCTGCTTGGACATCTTGAGGTTGCGCTCGTAGTCCCACTTCTGGTAGGCCCAGTCCAGGAAGGCCAGCACCACCATGGCCAGCACCGCGCGCCAGAAGATCTTGAAGCACACCCCGATGATGTAGAGGATGATCTGTTCGAGGTCCCATTCTCCCAGGCGGGGCAGGTTGTCCCACTCCGCCCACACCGTGAGGTAGGCCACGGTGCCCACCACGGCCAGCTTGCCCAGGTTCTTGAACAGGTCCACCAGGATCTTGAGGCTGAAGAAGCGCTTGAAGCCGCTGATGGGGTTGATGCGGTTGAGGTCCGGCACCAGGCGCTTGGTGGTGAACATGAAGCCGACCTGCCACAAGTTGGCCAGTACCGCCCCCAGGCACACCGCGATCCACACCGGGGCCACGGTCTTGAGGAAGTGATTCCACAGCCAGGCGCTCAGGTCGATGATCCGCGGTTGGCTCAGGTAAGGGGTGGCCAGGCCCATGAACTGGTAGCGCATGAAGGAGGTGATCTGCTGGTAGATCCATCCCCCGGTCAGCCACAGGGCGCCCACGCCGAACAAGAGCACGCCTACACTGGCCACCTCGGCGCTCTTGGCCACCTGGCCCTGTTCGCGGGCCTTCTGGCGTCGCCGTGGGGTGGGTTTTTCGGTCTTGTCCTGGGCGCCGCGTTCGGCCATGGTGTCACATCCCCCGCATGAGGGCGGTGAACATGGGCCCGAAGCCCGCGAACACCCGGGCCAGGGCCGGCAGCATGTAGGTCAGGGCCAAGGCCAGGAACACCAGCCCCACGGTGATGGTGATGGGGAAGCCCACCATGAGGATGTTCATCTGGGGCACGGTCTTGGCCAGGATGCCCAGCACCACCTGGGTGAACAGAAGCGCCCCGATCACCGGTGCCCCCAGACGCACCGACAGGGAGAACATCTGGCCCGATATGCTCACCATNTGATCGAACAGCCCCCGGCTCATGGCGAAGCGTCCCGGCGGCACCAGGCGGAAGCTGTCGGCCAGGGCNCGGAAGAACCAGTGGTGGGCGTCCACCGCGAACAGGATGAGCAGTGACATNANNAAGGCGAACTGGGCCAGAACCGAGACCTGGCCCCCGCCGATGGGGTCGATCACGTTGGCCACGGCGAAGCCCATCTGGTAGCCCACCAGTTGGCCCATGATCTGCACCGCGGTCAGGAGCAGGCGCACCGAGAGCCCGAAGATGGCGCCGATGGCCATCTCGCCTGCGGCGAGCAGGGCAAAGCCCGGGGCGGTGGTGGGGAACTGCTCCGCCCGCACCGGCACCACCGGGGTGAGCAGGATGGCCAGGGCCAACGACAGCCCGGCCTTGGCCAGGGGCGGTATGTTGGGCGAGCCGAAGAAGGGCAGCGTGGCCATGAGAGTGGAACAGCGCAGCAGCACCAACAGGAACACCGCCCACTGCTGGTAGCTCAAGTCCCCGAAGATCACGGCCTAAAGCCCTCCCTCAGCGTATCCAGAGGGGGAAGTTGCGGAAGATCCCCTCGCAGAACTCCATGAGCTTGGTCAGCATCCAGGGGCCGAACAGCATCAGNCCCAGCATCACGGCCAGGATCTTGGGCACGAAGGTGAGNGTCATCTCCTGGATCTGGGTCACGGACTGGAACACNCTGATGGCCAGGCCCACGATCATGCCCAAGCCCAGCATGGGCAGGGCCAACAAGAGGGTGATCTCCACCGCCTGACGGGCAAAGCCTACGATGAAGTCTGGAGTCACGGTGGCAGACGCTCCTTGTCAGGGTTCACACTCGCGGCCGCCGGGGAGCGCGGCCCTGCGGGGGAGGGATGCAAATCGCGTTCCAAGGCGCCAAGAAAATTTTTCAGCGATTACAATATGTTGTGTGGCGATGTTCTGGGTGGGGGCCGTCAGGGTTTTGGCAGGGGTGATGGCTGTCGGCGAGCCCACCCGACGCGTTGCGGGGGGCGGAGCCTTCGGCCGAGGTGGGGGCGGAGCAGATGGCCCCAGCGGGAGCGCGCGGGGGAGCGTCTCCTGACGAAGTTTCCCGACCCGTTATGGGGGCCGAAGCCTTCGGCCGAGATTTGGAACGGAGCAGATGGCTTCAGCGGGAGCGCGCGAGGGGGCGTTTCCTGGCGAGGTCACCCGACCCGTTACGGGAGCCGGACCCTCCGGCCTAGAAGAAGCTTTTGACCAGGCTGCCCACGATCAGATACCAGCCGTCCACCAGTACGAACAGCATCAATTTGAAGGGCAGGGAGACCATGATGGGCGGCAGCATCATCATGCCCATGGACAACAGCACCGAGGCAACCACCATGTCGATGACCAGGAAGGGTACGTAGATGAGGAAGCCGATTTCGAAGGCGGTCTTGAGCTCGCTGATGACGAAGGCCGGGATGAGGCTGGTGAGTGGCACCTGCTGAGGGTTGAGGGGTTTACCCTCGCCGGAGATGCTGAGGAACAAGGCCAGGTCTTTCTTGCGGGTCTGGCGGAGCATGAACTCCTTGAGGGGCTTTTGGGCTTCGGAGAGGAACTGGTTTTGGGAGATTTTGCCGTCCAGGTATGGTCCCAGGGCGTGGTCGTAGATTCGGTTGAAGGTGGGGGCCATGATGAAGAAGGTGAGGAACAGGGCCAGTCCCACGATGATCTGGGCGGGGGGCATCTGCTGGGTGCCCAGGGCGTTGCGNANNAGGGAGAGGACCACAGCCAGGCGGGTGAAGCTGGTCATCATGATGAGGATGGCCGGGGCCAGGGTGAGCACNGTGAGGAGGATGACGATTTGCAGGGCGGTGGAGACCTGTTCCGGGCTGGTGGCNTCGGTCACGCCCAGGGTGATGGTGGGCAGGCGTAAGGTTCCTTCCTGTGCCGCGGCGGGTGCGGCCAGGAGGCCCAGGGTCAGACAAGCCAGGACGAGCGCAATGAGGCGGGGCTTCATTTGGGCTCCTCCTGTGGGCGGGTCTTCTTGCCCAGGATACTGGCGAAGCTGGGGGTGGGCGCGGCGGTGAGGGCGGCCACTTGGTCGGGGTCGTCCAGGGTGGTGAGCAGGCGGATGCCGTCCGGTCCCACGCCCAGGACCAGTATGCGGTCGGCCACGGCCACCAGGGCCAGGTATTTACGTTGGCCCAGGCCCAGGCGCCCCACCAGGCGCAGGGTGCCGCCTCCGACCGCGCCGCCGGTGATGCCTGGGCCCAGGCGGCGCAGGAGCCAATAG
>MTPE01000206.1 GCA_002011835.1 Desulfarculaceae bacterium JdFR-95
CCCCGCCGTAGGCATAGTCCAGGCGGTAGTGGCTGAGGGCGGCGGACAGCCCCCGCTTGCACAGGTCACAGGCCGTGGCCACCCAGTTGGTGCCGTGGTGGCGTGCACTCCAGGCCAGGGCCCGCGCCCGGGGCAGGAAGCCGGCCAGGCACACGAGGTCGGTGCGGTCCTCCCAGCCGGCCAGGCCGCCACCGAAGCCACAGCAAAGGGTCTGGGGGCCCACACTGTCGGGGGGCATGTCGTGAAAGGCCGGAGAGGCGGCGCGGATCAGGTCACGGGGTTCGGCCACCAGGCCGCAGGAACGGGCCAGATGGCAGGGGTCGTGGTAGGTCACCACCCGGCCCTGGTTGGCCTCCCGCTGCAGGCGGCCGGCAAAGGCCCCCCGCCGCAGGAGGTGATGGGCCCACTCCAGCACGTGCATGGGCGCCTTGAGGCTCAGGTAGTCCTCGCGGGCCCAGGAGCCGGCCAGGGTGGCGCCCCAGATGCGTGCCACCCGCCAGCCGTGGCCGCTCTCGCCCCACAGTATCAGGCGCGGTTTCAGCTCCCGAGCCGCTTCCAGCACCCGGCGGTGGATGAGGCGCAGGTTGCGGTAGTCCAGGTAGCCGCCCCAGTCGTCGGCCTCGGCCAGGTAGGTACTGGTGGTCCAGGACACACCGGCGGCGTGGAAGGCCTTGGCATAGCCGCGGTAGGTGGCCTTGAAGCGAGCCAGGTCGGCGGCCGGAGCCACCAGGAGCACCTCGGCGCCGTGGAGGTCCACCGGGCAGGCGATGTCCTGGCCGGTGAGGCGCTTCAGCTCGGCCTCCAGGTTGCGGTTGCGCGAGATCCAAGAGGCGGGGGAGATGCCGCGGCTGTTGCCGGTGCGATAGGTCTGGGCCGCGCCTGCGGCAGCCGGGGCGGCGGTGAGCCCTACCGCGGCCAGGATCTCGCGGCAGACGCGGGTTACCTCGGCGGTGTCGATGCCCAGGGGGCACCAGCGGGCGCAGCGCCGGCACAGGGAGCACTGATAGAAGTAGGTGTGCCAGCGCTCCACCAGGGGACGCCTCAGGGCCTGGGGCCGGGGGCGCCGCCCCGGGGCGAAGTGGCGGCGGTACACCTTCCGGGCCAGCTCCGCCCGCGCGGCGGGGATGTTCACAGGGTCGCCCGTGGCCAGGAAGAAGGGGCAGGCCCGGGCACAGGTCCCACAGCCCACGCAGGCCTCCAGGTGATGGCGGAAGGCACGGTAGCGGCGCAGGGCGCGACCGAAGGCGGCCAGGAAGGCCTCCTGCCAGTCGGGCAGGAGAGCGCCGGGCAGGCCGCAGGCCCGCTGGTCGGCCTCGTCTCCCGGCGGCAGGGCCAACTCCAGGCCGGCCCCCTCCTGCAGGGGGGGCGGGTCGAGCTGCCACCCCACCTGCTTCATCTCCCACCCTCCTCCTGGCTCTGGGCGCGCAGGCGACGCAGGTGCTCGCGGTAGCGCTCGAGGGTGTAGAGCCCCGGCTCACCCGGANGCAGGGCCTCCTCGCTGGGCAGGTCGCCCTGGAAGTCCTGGTCCCAGGGGTTGGCNAGGACCTGGTCGCGGGAGCGCCAGAGGGCACGCAGCGGGCTGAAGNCCAGCCACAGGCCATGCACCAGGCGGGTGAAGGGAAACACCGCCACCAAGGCCAGACCCAACAACAGGTGCAGGGTCATCAGGGGAGAGAGCAAAGGCGGGGCCGAGGTCTCCAAGCACACCAGGCCCCAGGTGAGGCGCTTGACCGCCACCAGGTCGGGACGCAGCCAATGGCGCAGGCCTAGTCCGCTGAGGGCCAAGGCCAACAGGAGCCCCAGCACCAACCAGTGGCCGGCAGTGGTGAGACGACGTGGCACCGGCGAGATCAGTCGCCACAGGAGCAAGAGCACCAGCGACGCCACAAAGGCCCACCCCGCCACCTTCCCGGCCTGGGCCAACCATACCAGCGGCGAGGGTACGGGATTCACCAGCAGGCGCAGGTGGGCCAGCAAGACCAGCAGCAGGCTCAAGTGGAACAGCCCCGCCACCAGCCACCACCCCCCCTGCACCTCTCCTCGCCCCGGCCACCAGGCCCAGGCGGCCGCGAGCCGTCCCAGCCAACCCAGACGGGTCTGGGGTGCGGGCCACAGGGGTACGGCCAGGGCCACCGGTGTGCGGGCCAGGCGGACCAGGCGCCAGACGATCCCGGCCAGGCATACCCCCAGGGCCAGGTAGGGAAGCAGCCGGTAGAGTAGCCAGGCCAGGACGGGCATGGCCAATCCCTCGCGGTTGACAGCGCCGAGCGGTGGGAGCGGCCGTGGCCGCGGGACTCGTTCAGGCCGGGGGCTGCAGGCCCAGGCGCTCCAGGAGCTGGGGATGCACGGGGTAGTCGTTGTCCAGGGCCTTTTGGGCGTGCTGGCGGGCCTGGTCCTCCTGGCCCAGCTCCAGGAGGGCCACGGCCAGGTTGTTGTGGGCGATACCCAGGTCGGGGCGTATCTCCAAGGCCTTGCGGCTGGCCTCCACCGACTCGGTCAGGCGGTCGGTCTGCAGCAACAGCGAGCCCAGGTTGGCCCAGGCGTCGGGCATGCCCGGCTCCATCTCCAGGGCCCGGCGCAGCTCGCGTTCGGCCTCGTCCAGGTGGCCCAACTGCAGGTAGGCCACGGCCAGGTTGGCGCGGATCAGGGGGTGGTCCTGGCCGGCCAGGGCGTTGGTGAAGGCCTTGAGGGCCTGGTCGGCCTCACCGCGGGAGAGGTAGATGCCGCCCATGTTGATCAGGCTCTGCATGTGCCGCGGGGCGTCCTTCAGCACCAGGCGGAACTGCTCCAGGGCCTCGTCGGCCCGGCCCGCGTGCATCAAGGCCACCCCCAGGTTGTAGCGCACGTGCCAGGCGCGCGGCTCGGCCTGGAGGTACTGCTGCAGGCGGTCGATCAGCCCCTCGCGCTGGAACTCGTCCTCGGGGATGCCGCTTTCGGTGGTGATCTTGCTCATGGCGCCTTTTCTTGGCGGGGCCGCCAAAGAAAGCCCCTCCCCCGGCAGAGCACACCCTTATCTTCGGCCTCTGTCGGACGAGGGGGCGTTTTGGGCCAGAATGCCAGAGCTAAGGAAAAGGAACCAGCCCGCTAGTCCTCGCCCTCGGCATGCTTGGTGCCGGGCAGGGAGAAGTAGGTGGTGGAACCACTGGACCAGTAGGCGATGGTCTTCTCCATGATCATCTGGCTGGTGGCCTTCTTGAGCGTGCGCTTGTCGATGCTGTCGTCGATCTTCTGGACTTCCTTGAGGAGGTCCTTCATCATCATGCGCTTTTGCTTCTTCTCCAGCACCTGCAGCGCCAGCTCCTTGGCCCGCTCGATATCACCCATCAGAACATCCTCCTTGGATTGAAGCTATTTTCACAATGCACCACCTTATATTGCCCCTGCCAGACTGTCAAGCCATTTGTGCCCCGCCGCGGGCCGCCGCCACCAGCCCCGCGGCCCAGGGCTCCAGGCCCAGACAGTGCACGTGATGGTAGGTGGCCAGCACCCGTCCCCACAGCAGGCCGCCCCGCTCCCCCGCGATCCCCTTGCCCCTGAGCACCTGGTAGGCGAAGCGGGGAGAGCCCCGGCCCCGCCACAAGGGCCGCGAGTAGTGGAACTCGTGGGCGCGAAACTCCAGACCCCGGGGCAGGAAGGGGTTGTCCGCCACCACCCGGCAGCGGCTGTAGCCGTGGCCCTGGGGCTTGGGATGAAGCTCGAAGTCCAGGGGCAGCACCCCGGCCATGGCGTAGGCGCGCCCCTCCACGATCAGGCGCTGCCCCAGATACATGAACCCGCCGCACTCGGCGTACACCGGCAGTCCCTCCTCCGCCGCCGCGCGCACCGAGTCGCGGAAAGAGGCGTTGGCCTCCAGGCGGGCGGCGTGGGTCTCGGGGAAGCCGCCGCCCAGATAGAGCGCGTCCACCGCGGGCAGGCGCTCGTCGGCCAGGGCGGAACAGTACACCAGCTCGGCCCCGAAGTTGGCCAGCGCCTCCAGGTTCTCCTGGTAGTAGAAGCCGAAGGCCGCGTCGCGCACCACCCCGATGCGTACCGGCGGGCCGGCCGGCGGCCGGGAGGGGAGCAGTCCCCGGGGGGGGCCGGTGCGGGTCAGGGACGGGGCCGAACGCATCACCTTCCACACCGCCTCCAGGTCCACGTGGGCGGCCACGCTGCGCGCGGCCTGGTGCAGGGCCTCGGCCACCTCGGGGTGTTCCTGGGGCGGCACCAGGCCCATGTGGCGCTCGGGCAGGTTGAGCTCCAGGCGGGGCACCGCCCCCAGCACGGGCAGGCCCGTGGTCTCCTCCACCGCGCGGCGCACCAGGCGCTCCTGCCGGGCGGTGGCCACGGGGTTGAGGATGAAGCCGGCCAGGTTCAGCTCGGGGTCGAACTGCTGGCAACCCAGGGCCACCGCGGCCACGGTGCGGCTGGCCATGGTGCAGTCCAGCACCAGGACCACCGGCGCGCGCAGCCACTTGGCCAGCTCCGCGGTGGACTGGCTGCCCGCGGCGTCCATGCCGTCGTAGAGGCCGCGGTTGCCCTCCACCACCGCGGCGTCGAAACCAGCCGCGAAGTGGGTGAAGGAGGCCAGCACCTGGTCGCGGCCCATGAGGAAGGGGTCCAGGTTGCGGCAGGGGGCGCCGGCCGCCTCGCGGTGCCAGAAGGGGTCGATGTAGTCGGGGCCCTTCTTGAAGGGCGCCACCCGCAGGCCCNGGTCGCGCAGGGCCTGGATCAGGCCCAAGGCCAGGGTGGTCTTGCCCGAGCCTCCCCGCAGGGCGGCGATGACCAGGCGTGGTATGGAGACGGTGTCGCTCATGGCCCAAACGAGCTACCCGGGGCCCCGCGGGGCCCCGGGTAGCGGTATTGCCACCTTTGGATCGGCGCCGGGCCGAANCTCCTTTGGCGCAGCCTAGAACTTGAACTGGGTGGTGGTGCGCCAGGTGGTCATGGCCAGACGGTAGTCGTCGATGTGGTGGTGGCTGAACTCCAGGCCGGTCTTCTCGAAGAACCGCTCCCAGCCGATCCGGTTGATCCACTCGCCGATACGCTCGTACTTGTTGGCGTCGGCGGCGTAGGTCTCCAGGATCTGCTTGATGGCCTTCACGGTGGAGGGCCAGCGCGGCGGCTCGTTGGGGATGTAGGGCACGGCCAGCTTGGAGAACATGGGGGCGGTGCGGGCGTTGCTCACCTTGCCCCCCACCCACAGGGCGATACCGTCACCCTCGGCGTCGGCCAGGGGCATGGCCGGGCACATGGTGTAGCAGTTGCCGCAGAACATGCAGCGGTCCACGTTGACCTGCACGCTCTTGTAGCCGTCCACCTTGGCGGGCTTGATGGCCGCGGTGGGGCAGGCGGCGATGGTGGTGGGGATCTCGCACATCTTGTCCAGGTGGGTGTGCTCGATCACCGGGGGTTTACGGTGCACGCCCAGGATGGAGATGTCCGAGCAGTGCACGGCGCCGCACATGTTGAGGCAGCAGGCCAGGGAGATGCGCACCTGGGCGGGCAGCTTGTGGGAGCCGAAGTACTCGAACAGCTCGTCCATCACCGCCTTGACGATGCCCGAGGCGTCGATGGCAGGGGTGTGGCAGTGCACCCAGCCCTGGGTGTGCACGATGTTGGTCACGCTGTGGCCGGTGCCGCCGATGGGCATGTTGCCCTTCTCGGCCAGGGCCTTCTTGAGCCCCTCCAGCTTCTCCTTGTCCGTGACCATGAACTCGATGTTGTTGCGCGTGGTGAAGCGGAAGTAGCCGTCGCAGAACTCGTCGGCGATCTTGCAGTACTCCTCCACCATCTTCACGGTCATCAGGCGGGTGCCGCCCACGCGCACAGTGTAGAGAGTGGTGCCCGTCTCGGAGACGTGCATCAGGACGCCGGGCTCCAGGATCTCGTGGTAGAGCCACTTGCCATAGTTGTCCTTGATGACGTCGGGCCACATCTCGTCATACTTGGGCGGTCCAATGTCAGTGATACGTTCCGCCATATCAGCCATGGATTATCACCTCCTTCATCGAACGCCGTTAACGGGCGTGACGCTTGCGGTAGTCCTCGATGCTGCGCTCGAAGCCGCCGGGCACCTCCTCCTCGCGGTAGAAGATGTAGGGGTTGGAACGCGGCTCCTTGATCATGCGCGGATCGGGCTTGAGGTCGCAGGCCTCCAGGAAGGCGGCCAGGCCCAGACGCTGGATCAGCTCGCCCAGGCGCTCACGGTTCTTGCCGTTCTCGTCCCACCAATCCCACATCTTCTCCACGAACTCGCGGAACTCCTCGTAGGGCGGCTCCATCTTGATGAAGGGGATCACCACCGAGCTCATCTGGGCGCCCTCCAGGATGGGAGCCTTGGCGCCCACCAGGATGGTGGCGCCGGTGTCGGTGCCGGGACGCAGGGCGCGAGGCATCATGTTGATGCAGTGCATGCAGCGGGTGCACTCGCGGTTGTTGATGGTCAGCTTCTTCTTCTTCTCGTCCCAGCTCATGCAGCCGGTGGGGCACAGGTCCACCACGTCGCGCTGGATGTCCAGCTTCACGTCGGGACCGCCGGCGCCGCCGTTGGCGGGATACTTGCCCTCGGCATAGGCCGCCACCGCGTCGTCGTCGATGCGGATGTCATCACGCCAAGTGCCGATGATGGAGCAGTCGGCGCGGGCGATGGAGGCCACGCAGCAGTTGGGGCAGCCGTCGATCTTGAACTTGAACTTGTAGGGCCAGGCCGGGCGGTGCAGCTCGTCCTGGTACTCCATGGTCAGGGTGTAGCAGATGTCCTGGGTGTCGATGCAGGCCCACTCGCAGCGCGCCTTGCCCACACAGCAGGAGGGGGTGCGCAGGGCCGAACCCGAACCACCCAGGTCCCAACCCTTGGCCGTCAGCTCGGCGAAGATGGGCTCCAACTGATCGGTGAANGCGCCCAGGAGNATGATGTCGCCGGTGGAGCCGTGCATGTTCACCATGCCGCTGCCCCGGCGCTCCCAGATGTCCATGATCTCACGCAGGCGCTCGGTCTTGTAGAACTTGGAGGCCGGCTGGTTCACACGCAGGGTGTGGAAGTGCTCCACCCCCGGGAACAGCTCGGGCACGTCGGAGTAGCGGCCGATCACGCCGCCGCCGTAGCCCAACACGCCCACGATACCGCCGTGCTTCCAGTGGCCCTCCTTGTCCTTGTAGGAGAGCTCGAGCTGGCCCAGAAGGTCGGCGCAAGCGTCCTTACCGGCTTCGGCCATCGCCTTGATGTCGGTAACGAAGCTTGGCCAGGGCCCCTTCTCCAGCTCATCCAGCATCGGAGTCTGATGCTTGATCGCCATTCGTAGGTACCTCCGTCTGAGTTACTGAAAGGGGAACTAGCCTTTATATATGTGAAACGGCTCCGGCCAGAGAGCCCCACGGGCTCNCTGCCGGCCAAATATGCCCCGACAGGACCTCACCCCCTGCCGCCGGCGGCCCCANCATGTGCCCCCAGGTGCCGCACTCGGGCTAACTAGCCGTTATTTCTGATGGGAAGCAAAAGTCCCCAGCTTCACAATGTTCGTGATTATAGGAACCACCACCAGCGGTGTCAACCAAAAAAACCACCCCTTGCCAAGCCTACGCACAAGCCATACATTTTGTTGCGCGCCCGCTACAGGAGGTGAAACCACCGCTATGATCGCGCCCGACCATCCCGACATCCCCCGCCGCTGCCAGAGGCTCCTGGAGCACATTCGCGCCCAGGGCCTGGAGCAGTGGGTGGAGGACAAGGCCCCCCGCTGTGACCGGGACGGCCTGATCTACCTCTGCCGCTTCGCCTTCTTCACCGGGCTCATCACCAAGGCCGAGATCGCCCGCGTCCTGGAGCTGAGCCCGGCCGAACGCCGCCGGCTGATCAAGTCCTGGTACGACCAGCACCGGGAAAAGGGCTGCGGCACCTGCTAGCGGGCGAACTTCTCCAAGGTCTTGATCAGATCCCGCGCACTGGCCGGCACCGGCACCTTGCCCTTGAGCAGGATGTCGGCGGGGCGGTAGGCCTTGCCGTAGTAGGCCTTGTTGGTCTCAAGGTCCGGCTCCATGCCCGAGCCCTCCAGGGTGGCGCCGGCATAGGCGCCCTGGGAGCGCGAGTAGGAGTAGATGTCGGCCAGGGCCTTGGTGGCGGCCAAGGAGGCGGCCGCGTCACGCCCCACCGGACCTGCGGTCACCGCCGCGTCCACGCCGAACTTGGCCGAGTCCTTCATCAAGGCCTTCAGCCCCTTGGCGTTCATCACGAACATGAACAGGTCCGTGGACTGGGCCCCGATCTGGAAGCCCACCGTGGCCCCGGCGATGGTCACGAAGCTGGGCGCACTCCAGCCCTTCTTGGTACGGGCCAGCATCACGCCGTGGCCGTACTTGCCGCCGATCACGAACCCGGCCTTGACCATGTCCGGCACGATCACCACCGCCCGCGCCCGCTTGAGCAGATAGCGGGCGGCATCCGCGTCGGGCGAGGCCATGAACTGCTTGATCACCATGGCCGCCTTCTGCACCGTGAGGTCGGCCTCGAACTTGTCCAGGGCCAGGGCCGGACCTGCGCACAAGGCCAATACCACCAGCACCACCAGTGCCTTGGCAAATCGCTTCATCTATTTCTCCTCCTCAGCTTCGGTTCTCCGCTCGCCGCACAGGCGCGCACACTCGGCCGCCACCTGGGCAGCGCGCTGCATCAGTCCCAGACTGCGGAAGACCCTCTCCGCCTCGGCAAAGGCGGCCTGCGCTCCCTGGCAGTCTCCACTCTCGGCCAGAAGGGTCCCCACCCCCACCGCAGCCAGGGCCACCCGCTGGGGCTCGTTCAGCTCCCCGGCCAGCTCCCCCAGGCGGCGATAGGTGGCCAGGGCCCGATCCCCCAGGCCCCGGCGGCGGTACAGCGGCGCCAGGTACTGCAGGAACAAAAGCTGCGCCACCCGGTCGCCGCCGGCCTCGGCCAGCCCCAGNGCCTCCTCCAGGNCCGCGCTGGCCTCCTCCAGGCGCCCGCCCNGGGTCAAAACCTCCCCCAGGCCCTCCAGGGCCCGCACCCGCCCGGAGACGTCGTCCNGCTCCTGGAACACCGCCAGCGCCTCGCGCANGCGCGCCTCGGCCTCCTCCAGCTCGCCGCGCGCCCGCGCCACCTCGGCCTGGTAGAGGCACACCTGGGCGCGGCCAGTGGGATTGTCCAGCTTTTGGCACAGGTAGTGGGCCTCGTCCAGGGCCTCCCAGGCCGCCTCCCACTGCCGCCGCTGCAGCCAGGCCACACCCACCCGCATGAGGGCGTTGGCCACCAGCTCGTCCCGGTCCAGGTAGCGCGCCTCCTCCAGGCGGGCCAGGGCGTCTTCCAGGTCCACACGCAAAGTTCTCGATCCCAGGCTCAATGGTACAGGGAACAGGGCCCCCGCCTCCCACACGGCGGCTTCTAGCAAATAACCCAAAACGGCGCTGGAATCAACCGCTATGCACGTCCACCACCACCCGTCGCCGCCGGGGGCCGTCGTACTCCATGAAGAAGATGCCCTGCCAGGTGCCCAGGGCCAGCCGCCCTCCCTGCACCGGCACCCGCACTGTGCTGCCGGTGAGTACGCTCTTGACGTGGGCGGCGGCGTTGCCCTCGGTGTGGCGGTAGGGCCCCCGCCAGGGCACCAGCCGGTCCAGGGTCTCCAGAACGTCGGTCATCACCGCGGGATCGGCCGCCTCGTTGATGGCCACCGCCGCGGTGGTGTGGGGCACGAACACCTCGCACCAGCCCTCGCGCACCCCACTGGCCGCCACCACCTCGGCCACCCGCCGGGTGATGTCCACCGCCTGGCTGTGCTCACTGGTCTGCACCTCGATGGTCTGCATCTCGCAACCGTCCTCCTGATAGGTCCTGCGATTGACAGGGCGGACCCGAACAGTCAGAATTTGAGGCCGACACCCCCAACCGGGAGACTGCCATGAAGCTGGCCGACGATCTGTTCGCCTATCCATGGTCCCAGACCACCGCCAACAATTGCAACACCTATGTGCTGGGCGGAGAATTCACCCTCATGATCGACCCCGGCCACCGGGTGCTCTACGACCACGTGGCCATGGGCCTGGCCGCAGACAAAGTGAAGGAAGTTCCCGACCTGGTGGTCATCACCCACTGCCACCCCGACCACATGGAGGCCGCGGCCGAGCTGCAGAAAAAGGGCAGCCTCCTGGCCATGCACCCGGCCGAGGTGCAGTACATGGAGAGCGAAGGCCGCCAACTGGCCGCAGCCCTGGGCCTGGACTTCCCCCAGATCACGGTGGATATGTTCCTCCAGGAAGGCGAACTCAACGCNGGNGACCACCGCCTGCAGGTGATCCACACCCCCGGCCACTCGCCGGGACACATCTGCCTGGTGCTGCCCCGNTGGCGCGCCCTGGTCTCCGGCGACCTGGTCTTCGTCCAGGGCGTGGGCCGGGTGGACTTCCCCGGCGGCGACGGCGAGGCCCTCAAGGCCTCCATCCGCAAGGTGGCCCGCCTGGACGTGGAGCTGCTCCTGCCCGGCCACGGCCCCCTGCTGCAGGGCGCGGACAACCTGCGGCGCAATTTCGAGTTCATAGAACAAATGTATTTCAGTATGCTGTAATGCCTGACAAAATCATTGATTCGTCCCGGCCGGGGCTGTCCAGGGCAAACAAGAGCCATGCCTCTATGTGGTAAAGCCCTCTGAATCACCTGCTCCGCCCCGCAGCAACCCTCCCAACACCCCTCTGGGGCGAACCAAGACCACAGGCGATCCAGGGTGGTGTAGTCGGCTCTGCGGCACCAGGACCAACAGCCGGCAGAGACCCAGGGCGAGTATCACTTGCG
>MTPE01000170.1 GCA_002011835.1 Desulfarculaceae bacterium JdFR-95
CATACTCACCCAGGACCTGGCCGAGGTGCTGGGCAGCGACAACCCCTACGTGCGCCGTCTGGGACACCTCGCGGCCGAGGTGCTGCAAGAGAAGGTCAAGGGCGAAGGAGGGCTGTCGCCCCGCTACCTGGTGCATTTCGGCCTCATGGCCTTCTACGACGGCGACCTGGAACGGGCCGAGAAGTATCTGTTGCGCGCCGCCCAGCACGAGGAGAGCTTCCAGGACGCCTGCACCAAGCTCAACTTCATCGGCACCCAGCTCCGGCGTCAGGAGCGCTTCGACCAGGCCATACGCATCTATCGCCGCCTGTTGGAGCTGTCTCCGCCTTTCCTGGGCGTGGTGCTGTTCAACCTGGCCGTGGCCCTGCGTACCAAGGCCGTGGTGCGCCTGGGCGAAGGCACCCCCGAGGCGGCCAAGCTGGAGCTGGAGGCCCTGGCCACCGCGGTGGAGGCCCTTTACCGCGACCCCCGCCTGCCTGAGGACGAGAACTTCTACCAGAACACGGTGATGCTGCCCACCCTCAAGAAGGCCCAGGCCCTCTTCGCTGCCGCCGCCCGGGCCCAGGCCTCCGCCGTCCAGCCCGAGACCGACCCCGACGACCCCGTGGCCGCAGCCTGCCGACAGGCCAGCCGCAAGGTGGAGGCCCTGCTCAAGGCGGGCAAGGAGCGCGAGGCCCTGCGTATGCTCTACAGCCTCACTGGCTCCCTGAAACAGTTCTTCCTGGAGTTCGACAAGCACGCCAGCGACGAGGTGAAACGCTTCGCCGAGCGCCTGCAGCCGCTTCTGCTCAAGCACCGCGACCCCAAGATGCGCACCTTCGGCAAGGTGCTGAGCATCCTGGTGGCCAAGGCCAAACAGGCCCAGGCCCGGCGTGCCGCCTCGGTCCATCCCGCCTTCCGGCGGGTACTGGGCTTCCTGGAACAGGGGCACCAGGCCAAGGCCGCCCGCGAGATGGCCCGGGTCCTGGCCACCGCCCCCAGCTTGATCAAAGACCAGGCCCATGCCTCCGACCCCAACCTGGTGGCCCTGTGTCGGGAGATACGCGACAAGCTCGCCGAGGTGGAGCTGGACAAGTTCAAGCGCGCCTGATCCGACCGCACAGGCCGCGGGCGGGGCAAAAGAACAGAGTCCCCGTCTTGCCGGGACCGGCGGGTTCTGCTAACCTGCTGAATGGAGTGGCTCTTCGGGGATTCTCTCCCGATCCGATCTTTGGTGAGGCGACAAGGCGTGACCAAGGACTCCCAGGCCGGCTCGCAGGAGCCCCACCTGCTGGACAAGCCCCTGGACCGGGTGTCGTTGCGTCTGGACTTCAACCCGGTGGAGATGGGCTTTGCCCCTTTGTCCCTGCAGGTGTTGGTGGCCGGCCGTCCCGCGCCGGTGGACCTGTACCTGCCCATCGCCGACGTGAAGCGGCGCCGGGTGGAGATGAAGCTGGCCTGCCCCCAGGGCAAGACCTTTCTCGCCACCTGGCGCGAGCGCCTGGTGCGCCGGGGACAGCGCCAGGTGTTCGTGTCCCTGGACCAGGGCCCGGCCCTGATGGAGTATTTCGACCGCTACTCGGACGAGATCGTCGATGCCCCGGGCATCACCCTGAAGCAGAGGGCGGTGGTGGTGCGCGAGCTGGCGGCCATAAACTTACGCCTGATGTTCGCCTCGGACCTCACCCCCAAGGCCCTGGAGGGGTCGGTGGCCCGGGCCCAACAGACCGTGGAGCGCCTGGCCCGGGAGTCGCAGATCCTGACCAACCTCACCGCGGTGCTGCGCAGCGACTACTCGGTCTATACCCACTCCATCAACGTGTGCATGCTGGCCATGGCCTTCGGCCGCTACCTGGACCTGCCTCCCGGCCGCATCCACAGCCTGGGCATGGGGGGGCTGTTGCACGACGTGGGCATGGCCCAACTGCCCGCCGCCATCCTGGACAAACCCGGTCCCCTCAACGCCGAGGAGCGGGCCCTGGTGCGGAGGCATCCGGTGTTGGGCCACCGCATGCTCCTGCCCGTGGGCGCGGTGCCCTACGACGTGCTGATGATCGTGCGTCACCACCACGAGAACGCCGACGGCAGCGGCTATCCCGACCGCCTCACCGCGGACAAGACCCCCTACCTGGCCCGGCTGCTCAGGGTGGTGGACGCCTACGACGCCATGACCAGCCGCCGGCCCTACCAGGACCCGCGGCCGCCCTTCGAGGCCGCCGCCATCCTGATCCAGGCCATGAGCGACCAGTTCGGCCAGGACATCGTGCCCGCCTTCATCCGCTTCCTGGGCAGCCCCGCCTTCAGCGGCTAGCCCCAGGCGGCCAGCCCCAGGGCGTACTTGGACTTGAGTCGGGGGTGGAAGGGCACCACCCGCACCTTGATGCCCAGGTGCCCGGTGTGCCGACAGGTGAGGCTGCCCCGGAAGCGCCACAGGCCGCTCTCGCCCGCCACCGGCTCCATGGGCGCGGTCTGGCGGCTGCGGAACTCGCCCTCGGCGTCCAGGGGGCCATAGTAGATGTCGCAGGCCACGTCCTGGGGCGTGAGCTCGCCCAGGAACACCTCGGCCTCCACGCTCACCTCCTGGCCCCATACCAGGGGGTCCACCGCCGGGCTGCTCACCCGGCGCACCTCCACCTGGCTCCAGCCTTCCATGATACGCCGCACCCACCGGCCCAGCTCGCGTGCCCCGGCGTAGTGGTCCTCGGCCAGGGNGTGGTGGTGTTCCGCCGCGGGCAGGTAGGCTTGCTCCGCGTAGTCCTCCAGCATNCGGTGGGTGTTGAACACCGGACACAAGGTGGACAGGCTCTTCTTCATGTAGGCGATCCAGCCCCGGGGCAGGCCCTCCTCGTCGCGCTGGTAGAACAAGGGGGCCACCTCGTCCTCCAGCAGGCGGTAGAGGGCCTGGGCCTCGAGCTGGTCCTGTAAATGGGGGTCGTCGTACACCTCGCCCGCGCCGATGGCCCAGCCCAGGCCGGGTTGGAAGCCCTCGTCCCACCAGCCGTCCAGGACCGACAGGTTCAGCGCGCCGTTGGCCGCGGCCTTCATGCCGCTGGTGCCGCAGGCCTCCAGGGGCCGGCGGGGGGTGTTGAGCCACACGTCCGCACCCTGCACCAGGTAGCGGGCCACGTTGATGTCGTAGTCCTCGATGAAGACCATGCGCTGACGCAACTGGGGGTGGTTGCAGGCCTCCACCACGCGGCGAATGAACTCCTTGCCCTCCTGGTCCTTGGGGTGGGCCTTGCCCGCGAACACGAACTGCACCGGCCGCGAGGGGTGGTTGACGATGCGGATCAGGCGCTCCAGGTCCTGCAGGATCATCACCGCCCGCTTGTAGGTGGCGAAGCGGCGGGCGAAGACCACGGTGAGCACCTCGCTGCTGAGCACCTCGGCCGAGCGGCGCACCGCCTCGGGGCTGGCGCCGCGGCGCTCCAGTTGGCGGGCCAGGCGCGCGCGCACGAAGGCCACCAGCCGCGCCCGCCGCCGCTCGTGCACCCGCCACAGCTCGCCGTCGGGTATCTCGGTCACCCGCGCCCACACGCTGGCCGAGTCCGGGTCCTCGTTCCAGGCCGGTCCCAGGTAGCGCAAGTAGAGGTAGGCCATGTCCATGGAGATCCAGGAGGGGATGTGCACCCCGTTGGTGATGTGGGTGATGGGCACGTCCTCCACCGGGAACTGCGGCCACACCCCCTGCCACATCTTGCGGCTCACCTGGCCGTGCAGGCGGCTCACCCCGTTGTTGAACCCGCTCAGGCGCAGGGCCAGCACGGTCATGCAGAAGGGCTCGTGGGCGTCGGCCGGGTTCACCCGGCCGTAGCCCATCAGCACCGGCAGGGAGATGCCCAGTTGGGCCACGTAGTCGCGGAAGTGTTCCTCGATCAGGGCGGGCTCGAAGTAGTCGTTGCCCGCCGGCACCGGGGTGTGGGTGGTGAAGCAGCCCGAGGCCTTGACCACCTCGCGGGCCTCGTCGAAGGACAGCCGGTGCTGTTGGCGCAGCAGGCGGATGCGCTCCAGGGCGGCGAAGGCGCTGTGGCCCTCGTTCATGTGCAGGACCGGACACTCCACCCCCAGGGCGGCCAACAGGCGCACCCCCCCGATGCCCAGCAGTATCTCCTGGCGGATGCGCATGCGACGGTCGCCGCCGTAGAGCTGGTGGGTGACNGCGCGCAGCTCGGGGGGGTTGGCCTCCAGGTTGGCGTCCAGGAGGTACAGGGGCACCCGTCCCACCTGCACCCGCCAGGCCCGCGCCACCAGGGGTTGGCCGGCGATGTCNACGGTGATGGTCACCTCGCGCCCCTGGTCGTCGTGCACCAGGCTCATGGGCAGGGAGTAGAAGTCGTTGGGGTGATACTCTTCTTGCTGCCAGCCGTCGTGGTTGAGGTACTGGGTGAAGTAGCCCTGGCGGTAGGCCAGACCCACGCCCACCAGGGGCAGGTTCAGGTTGCTGGCGCTCTTAAGATGGTCTCCGGCCAGCATGCCCAGGCCGCCGGAATACAGGGGCAGGCAGTCGGCCAGGCCGTACTCGGCCGAGAAGTAGGCCACGCGGAAGCCTTCCGGCGCCCGCTGTTGCAGGAAGGGGCACTCGCAGGCCCCCAGGTAGGCGTGGAGCTGGGCCAAGACCCGCTCCATCAGGGCCAGGAAGCCGGCGTCGCGGGCCAGGGTATCCAGGCGATCTTGGCCGATACGGTTGAGCAAGGCCACCGGGTTGTGGTGCACCTCGGCCCACAGCCGCGCGTCCATGCGCTGGAACAACTCTACCGCCTCCGGGGTCCAGGTGAACCACAGGTTGTAGGCCAGCTCGGTCAAGGGAGCCAGCTCCTCCGGCAACCGCGGCTTCACCTGGTAGCTCAGGGTGGCGCGCACCTGATCTCCTCCTCCCGGGCAAACTCATGCCCCTCTCACACCGCTCTCCCCCGTGGAGGCGGCCCTGTGAGACCAATTGTACCCCATTGCCCGGCCCCCGGCCCCCTGGCCGCACCCGCCCGCCCCGTGGTATCCTTGGCCCGGAGAGCAAGGAGACGAGATGCAGGAAAACGGCAGCACCCTGGCGGTGTTCATAGACTTCGAAAACCTGGCCCAGGGCCTGGCCCGCTCCCAGACCTTCGACATGGGCCTGGTCCTGTCCCGCCTGGTGGAGAAGGGCAAGGTGGTGGTCAAGAAGGCCTACGCCGACTGGAGCCGCTTCGGCAAGTACAAACAGCAGCTCCACGAGCTGGCCATCGAGCTGATCGAGATCCCCAAGCGCAGCCAGACGGGCAAGAACTCGGCCGACATCCGCCTGGTGGTGGACGCCATAGACCTCTGCTACGCCAAGGGCCACGTGGACACCTTCGTCATCGTCAGCGGCGACAGCGACTTCTCCCCCCTGGTCAGCAAGCTGAAGGAGAACGGNAAGCGCGTGATCGGGGTGGGCATGAAGGCCTCCACCAGCTGTCTCTTGCGGGACAACTGCGACGAGTTCGTCTACTACGAAGACCTGGAGCGCCACCAGCAACGCCCCCCCGAGCTGCCCAAGGGCCTGCCGGCGGAGAAGCGCGAGGCCTTCGACCTGCTCATCCGCTCCGTGGCCGCCCTGCAGCGGGAGAACAAGGAGATCATCTACAGCTCCATGGTCAAGGACACCATGAAGCGCAAGAAACCCTCCTTCGACGAGAGCTACCACGGCTACCGCAGCTTCCACGAACTGCTGCTGGACGCCGAGAAACACGGCCTCATCACCCTGCGCAAGGACGCCCGCAGCGGCACCTANACCGTCACCGGCTTCGGCGGATAGGAAGGCGGACAACAGCCGCGGGGATGGGCGGCGGGGAGCCTTCCTGCACCCGGGAGCCCGGCCGCCTTCAGCTCTTGCGGCGCAGGAGCAGGTGGTCCAGGACCAGGGCCACGGCCAGGCCCACCACGAAGCCGTTGGCGGCCAGGGGCCGGAGCATGGGGTGGATCTGGGCCTTGACCTCGGGGGGCATGAAGGCCACCAGCAAGCCGGCGGTCATGGCCGAGCCCACCACCACCCCCTCGGTCCAGTCGGGGGTGGCGCCGCGGCCCATGAGCAGGCGCAAGGAGGCGAAGACGGTGTTGGCCAGGAGGAAGAACAGCACCGCCGCCACCACCGGGGGCGGCACCAGGTAGAACCAGGCCAGGGCCTGGGGCCAGGCGGCCAACACCAGCAGGCCCCCCACCATGACCAGCAAGGGCCAGCGGCTGGCGCAGCGGGAGCTGATGATCACCGCCGGGCTGACCGAGTAGGTCACCGGCCCGGGCACCCCCAGCAGGCCGGACAGCACCCCCCCCAGACCCAAGACGGCCACCGCCCGGTTGCGGCGGCCGCGCATGTCGTTTGCTCCGCTGATCTCGCCCACCGCCTCCACCGTGGCCAGCTCGTTGGAGACCACCGCCAGGTAGCAGAGGCAAAAGGCGGCGATCACCGCGGGATGGAAGGAGAGCCCCTGGGGCAGCAGGGCGGGCAGACCCCAGCCGGCCGTGCCCTGGGGCGCCGCCAGGGGGACTCGCGCCAGCCCGGCCAGGTGAAAGACCGCGGTGCCCAGGACCATGCCCATCACCACCACGGCCGAGGACCACAGGCCGGTGAGGAAGTGCTGCCCCCAGAGCATGGCCAGGATGAGGGCCAGGGCAAAGAGGAAGGAGGTTTCTCCTCCGCCGACGCTGCCGGGCCAGAAGATCAGGTCGCGCAGGGTGGGGGCCAGGGTCATGGCGATGAGCATGAGGGTGGAGGCCAACACCGCCGGGGTGTAGAGGCGGCCCAGACGGTGTGCTAGACCCAACAGGCCCACCAGGGCGGTGAGCAGACCGGCCGCAGCCATGGCGGGATAGATCACCGCCGGTCCCTCGCCCAGGGTGGCCAGCACCCCCACCATGAGCACGGCCGAGGGCCCCACCAGCCCGGACAGGCGATGGCCCCNAAGCACCTGGACGGCCTGGGTGAGGCCGCAGGCCAACAGCAGGCGCTGCAGGAAGGCCACCCGCGCCGGGGCCGCCAGGCCCTGGGCCCGGGCCACCACCTCCCCCAGCACCAACAGCCCCGGCACCAACACCACCAGCCACTGCAAGGCGAACACCGCCGTGGCCCGGGCCGGAGGCCAACCGTCCAGGGGAAAGTCGATGCCCCGCGGCCGCCAGGGCAGGGGTCGTTGAGGGGAAGGGGGCGAGTCCATCGAAGCTACCGATTCTTATCCAGAGCTGGCATCCATATTATCTCTTTGACCCGGTCGGGGTCGCTCCTGATAATTACGGCGGCGCGCAGAGGAAGTCAAACCCACAGGAGGACGGCGATGCTGGATTGTCGTGGTTTGGCCTGTCCCCAGCCGGTGATGCGTACCCGGGACCTGCTGGCGGCGGAGTCGCCGGAGCGGGTGGAGGTGCTGGTGGACAACGAGGCCGCCAGCCAGAACGTGAGCCGGTTCCTGAACAGCCAGGGCTACCGGGCCGAGGTGGAGCGCCGGGGGAGCGACTACCTGGTGCGGGGGGTGCGGGACGCACAGATGCCGGTGTCGTCCGGGGAGCCGGTGGAGGCCTACAGTTGCGCCACGGGCGGGCGCCGCATCCTGGTGTTCGTGACCGCCGACCACATCGGTCGGGGCGACGAGGCCCTGGGCCGGGGTTTGATGAAGAATTTCCTGCTCACCCTGAAGGAGATGGGCGGGGAGCTGTGGCGGCTGATCTTCGTGAACAGCGGGGTGAAGCTGTGCGTGCGGGGCTCGGAGAGCCTGGAGGCGCTGCGGGAGCTGGAGTCCAGCGGAGTGAGCATCCTGGTGTGCGGCACCTGTCTGAACCACTTTGGGCTTTTGGAGTCCAAGGAGGTGGGCGAGACCACCAACATGTTGGACGTGGTGACCTCGTTACAGACGGCGGACCAGGTGATTACGGTGTAGGGGCAGGTTAATTATAGTTTAGCAACAATAATTTTTTGATTTTCTATCGAAATAAACTATCAATTGCCAGGCTTGACCCCCCGCATCAGGCCCGCGGCCGAACCCTCCACCGTGGGACCCGTGTACTCCACCTCCACCAGACCCGCCTCCCGCATGAACCCGGCCAGCTCCTCCCGCCGGTAGCTGCGGCCCGCCTCGGTGTTCACCAGCATGTTCAGCCCGAACAAGGCCGCAAAGCGCTCCGGCTGCCCCTGGGGGTCCAGGACGAACTCCTGGATCCACATCACGCCCCCCGGCGCCAAGGCCCGGGCCGCCTTGTCCACCAGCTCGGTGCACTCCTGCGGCCCCGCGCCGTGCAGCACCTGGCTGATCCACACCACCTGGTAGGGGCCGCCCAGCTCGTCGCGCCGGTAGTCGCCCGCGCGGAAGACCACCGCCTCGCCTCCGGGATAGCGTTCCTGCTCCTGCCGGAAGTGCTCCTCCGCCTGGGGCAGGTCGAACACCGTGGCCTTGAGCCCCGGCGTCTCCTGCACGAAGGTCAGCGCATACACCCCCGGCCCTCCGCCCAGGTCCAGCAGGTGTTGGCCCGCCCGCAGGCCCAGGCGCCGAGCCAAGCCCGGGGCCTGTTGCCGGGCGATGTCGCGCATGGCGCGGTAGAAGTGGGTCCGCGGGGGTGAGGGCTCCCCTTCCTTGGGCTGGGGTCGCTCCACCGGTCGTCCCCGGCGGACACACTCGGCCAGCCGCGCCCAGTCGGCCACCATGTCGCCCAGGTGCAGCAGTACGTGGCTGCAGTCCTGCTCACTCCCTGGAGTGAACAGGGCCGCCGCCTCGGGGCGCAGGCGCCACCTTCCTTCTTGCTCCTGGACCACCCCCAGGGCCTGCAGGGCCACCAGCAGCAGCTCCAGGCCCCGCCGGTCCAGGTCCAACTCCCCGGCCAACAGCTCCTTGCTGGCCGGCCCCTGGGCCAGGCGCGCGCTCAGGCCGGTCTGCACCGCGGCGAACAGGGCGCAGGAGCCCCAGTAGGCGAAGGCGGTCTCCTCCAGCACCCGGCGGTCGAATGGGCTCTGGGCCATGATTCTCCTCCTGTGCCACCCTGGGGGGATAAGCTCCTTGCCAGCAGCATACCATGAAGCTGGGGCGGGAGACGGGCTTGTCCCCATCTTCTGGGGCGACCGCGGAAGGCAAACCCCACGGCCGGCGGAGGGGCTTGTCTTTCCGCAAGCCCGGTGGCCTGTCCAGACGGCACCCGGCCCCCACAACCCCGGCCAGGGGTGTAGTCCCGCGCCCTAGGTGCTTACCCCTGCTTCGGCGAGCGTGAAGAGGGTGTTCAGCTTCTGTGCGGCCATGATGTTTCCTTTTATCTTCAGGCGTCCGGTCATGACCGCCTTCATGCCGCTCAGTTTGCCCGTGGCCAGGTCCAGCCAGTCCTGATCCTTTAGGGTGAGGGTCACCGTGGGCTGGGGGTGGACCCCTTCGGCCACCCGACACTGGCCCTCGGCTATGATCACCTGCCAGTCCCCTGCCTCCTCGCCGGTGATGTGGAACTGGAAGACCAGGTTTTCGCCTGCGGCCTTGTCCGCCTGAAAGGCCTGGGGCATACCCAGGAACAACTCGCGTACAGTCATGTCTGCGCTCCGCTGAGGTGGATGCTTTTCCTCAAGGCTCCTCCGGCAAACGCCGGGATGAACAAGATCGTACGCGCGTCTTTGCGAGGGATAATGATATGAAAAGGGATACGAGACGGATTCATGGCTTCGGTGTGGCCGGTGTAGTCCGAGTGAGAAACCATATCGCATTTTCCTCGCAACGACGACGAAATAACACCCCCCCGCCGGTGCCGACCACCTGGGCGGCAATCCCAAGGTGCCTCTCCCCCCGGCGTTTGCCGGAGGAGCCTCCCTTAGATCCTAAAAGGGTCGAGCCGGGCTTGCCAAGAAAAACCCGGCCTGGCCCTCAGGGGTTTGCATCGCCTGACGGTTTGTTTTAGGCTTTAGCCGTTGCTCGGTAATCCTTCGCCTGGCGAGCGGTTCCGTGAGTCTGCACAAGCCTCCAGACCATCCCCCCCATCCCGATGGCCCCCTGGACCATCGCATTGTGGTGGACAACATCATCCAGGCCATGAGCGACGGGGTGGTGGTGATCTCACCTCAGGGCAAGATCACGCGCGTCAACCGGGCCATGTGTGAGATCGTGGGCCTGCGGGCCGAAGACATGCTGGGCCGGGGCTGGGCCGAGTTGTTCTTCGACCGGGAGGAGAACCTGGCCTTCAACCAGACCGTGGTGGAGGTGATCCAGAGCCACCAGTCCGTCCACAACCGGCCGGTGTCCTTCGTGGCCCCGGACGGCCGCCGCCGCGAACTGATCGCCACCACCAGCCTCATCCGCGAAGAGGGTCGCATCATCGGCCTGGTGGGGGTGTTCAAGGACATCACCGAGCTGTCCCTGCTGCACGAGCGCGAACGCCGCCTGCTGGCCCACAGCATGCGCCTTTACGAAGAGAAGCTGGAGAGCCTGGACCGGGTGGCGCGGGCCGTGGCCCACGAGGTGCGCAACCCGGTCACCGCCATCGGCGGCCTGGCCAACCGCCTGCTGAAGCTGGAGCCGCCGGGCAGCCGTGCGGCCGAGT
>MTPE01000447.1 GCA_002011835.1 Desulfarculaceae bacterium JdFR-95
CCGGCGGCAAGCTGCCGCCGGCCAAGGCCGCCGAGGCGCAGAAGCTGTGGCACGAGCTGGCCGCGCGGCAGCTCAAGGTGGTGGCCCTGTGCGGACTGGCAGGCAAGGCCACGGCCCTGCCAGACGAGGCGCGGCGTATCTACGGCCTGGCCTTGGCCGCGGCCAGAGACCTGGACGACCCTCGCGCCCATGAGCTGGCGCGGGAGCTGGCCGGGCGGGGCGATGCAGGGCGCTCCTGGGCACGTGCCTTGGAGGGCATGGCTCGTGCGGCCTGGCCCCTGCGCTTGGTGGCCCAGGGTGCGCTGACCCTGGACCGGGAGCAGGCGGCCCGGGCCCTGGAGCTGGGCCTGGAGCGGGCACGGGCCAACCCCTCGGCAGAGGAGCGCAGCCGGGACCTGGCCGGGCTGGCCGTAGTGCTGGCGCGGCTGGACTTGGCGCGGGCGCGGGGGATCGTGGGGGAGGTGGACGATCCCTTGTGGCGGGCCTGGGCTTGGCGAGAGCTGGCGATGGCCGGCAAGTCGCGTAAGGATCTGCTGCGGGCGGCGCAGGCGGCGCGTCAGGCGCAGGACAGGGCTTTGGGGGCGGTGTCTCTGGCCCGGGCGGCGGCCCTGGCCTGGGGCTGGGAGCCGGCCCTGGGGCGGAGGTTGTTCTCCCAGGCCTTGGACTTGGCCGGTGCGGTCGCCGACCCCCAGCGGCGGGCCTGGGCCAAAGGGCGGGTGGCGGCACTGGTGGCGCGGGCAGCACCGCGGGCGGCCCTGGACGCGGCGAAGAAACTGGTGGGAGGGGCTGGTTTCGCCGCCCAACGTCTGGCCGCCCTGGAGCTGCTGGGTCGGGATCGGGTTTCCGGCCGCCGGGCCCTGCTCATGGCTTGGCGCAGTGCGGGGTGGCTGAGTGGTGGCCTGGAGCAGGCCCGGGCCATGTCCCTGTTGGCGCGGGACGCCGCCCACCTGGCTCCCGACCTCTCCTCGCGGATTTTGCGGGCAATACCCCGTGAAAATAGGCTCTTGCGTGTCGAGGCCGAGGCTGCTATGGTGCTGGGGGCCGCGGGGCGGGACCTGGAGGGGGCGGTGGCTCGGGCCTGGCGTTTGTCGGATCGGTTCCTGCGCTTGGTGGTGTTGGCCCGCCTGGCGGGTATCTTGGCCCGGCGCGACGCGGCGCGGGGTCGGGCCCTCTACCGTCGGGTATTGGCCGCAATGGGGGCAGGGGAGGAGGCCTTGCCCGTGATGGTGCTGGCGCGGGCCTGGCGCGAGCTGGAGGCCGAGGCGGCGGTGCGCTTGGCTTCTGGCTTGGCCCCCGCGGCGCGCAAGGTGCGGGCCCTGGTGCGCTTGGCCCGGCGTCTGCATGTCCGGGGGGAGGGGGCCGCGGCGGAGTGGTGCCTGCAACTGGCCGTGAACACGATAAAACGCATGGGGCGTCAACAAATACTTGACAAGGTGGGCCTGTTGGGTGATATGGGCCGTGAGTGGTCGGCAGTCGATCTCGACCGAGCCAGGGGGTTTTTCCGCCTGGGGGCCGAGTTGAGCGAGGGATTGGGTTGAACCAGCCATGTTTCGGGTCCCGCTCTGGTGGGGTCCGCACCTGGCAGCAGACATTCAAGGAGGTTTGGCTATGTTCCAGGTTGAGGTTGATCCTGACAAGTGCGTGGGCGACGAGGAATGCGTAGAGGTCTGCCCGGTTGACGTGTATGAGATGCAGGACGGCAAGGCGGTCCCGGTCAACGCGGACGAGTGCCTGGGCTGTGAGAGCTGCATCGAGGTGTGCGAGAACGACGCCATCACGGTGACCGAGGTCTAACCCTACCGAGTTGCCAACCATACTCTGCCGCCGACTTGTCTGGGGACAGGTCGGCGGCGGTCTTTTGTTTGCGCCAGGAGGCAGACGCCGGGGAAAAGTGGGAGGGGCGGGTTGGAACGCGAGCGCAAACTAAAGGCCGGCCCCCTCTTGAGGCCGGCCTTTGGTTGGCTCGCTTGTGCTCGGCTTACTTCTTCTTCTTTTTGGGGTGGCACTGGTTACACTTGCGCGGGCCCTTCTTCATCTTCTTGTGGCAGGTGATGCAGTTCTTGTGATAGGCGTTCATCAGGTTGTGCAGCTTGCCGGGGCCCTTCTTCTTCTTGTGGCAGGCCGAGCACTTCTGGACCTTGTCCCCTTCCTTCCAGGTGTTCTTGCCGTCCTTGTAGACGTGGTGGCAGTCGGTGCACTTGAGCTTGAGCTCCACCGAGTGCATCTTGTGGGGGAAGGTCACCGGCGCCTTCTTCAGCTTCTTGAAGCCGGGGTCTTTGATCACCAGGATGTCGTCCACCTTGCCGGACTTGGTGGTCTGCGCCACGGCCGAGCCCACCAACATGGCCGCGACGAAGGCCATCACAATAGCTATGGCTATAGCACCTTTTTTCATGATCTCCGCTTCCTCCCCTGGATAGACACAATTAGCGAAAAGCTTCACTAAGGGTCGTCTCCTATATACTGCCGCGCTGGAAGCGGTGTCAAGCAGAATCCTGGTGCGGGACTGGGGATGGGTGGCGGTGAGGCGGGTGGGATATGTTGCTGTAGCAGTAGTGCCTTAGCCACCCCTCGCTTTCNCAGGAGCGGGGGTCCCAGGGCCCCTTTGGCGGGAGTGANGGNTCAGGGCTCTTGGCGGGCCTTGACCTNCTCCCACAGGCGGTCCATCTCGGCCAGGTCCAGCTCTTCCAGGGAGCGGCCCTGGCGGGCGGCCAGCTCCTCCATGGCCTGGAAGCGGCGCTGGAAGCGGGCGTTGGCCCGGCGCAGGGCGGCCTCGGCGCCGATTCCCCGGTGACGGGCCCACTGGGCCAGGGCGAACAACAGGTCGCCCAGCTCCTGTTCCTGCTCCTGGTGGGTGGTGGCGGCCTCCAACTCGGCCAGCTCCTCGCGCACCTTCTGCCACACGGCCTCGGCGTCGGGCCAGTCGAACTCCACCCGGGCGGCACGCTGGCCCAGGCGGTGGGCGCGCACCAGGGCGGGGGCGGCGCGGGGCACGCTGTCCAGCAGACCCTGGGGGCGGTCTTTACGCTCGGCGGCCTTGATGCGTCCCCACAGGCCCTTGACCTCCTCGGCGCTGGCCACCTTCTCCGCGCCGAAGACGTGGGGGTGGCGGCGGATCATCTTGGCCTCCACCCGCTCCAGGGCTTGAGCCAGGTCGAAGGCCCCGGTCTCGGCATAGAGGTGGGCCAGGAATACCACCTGGAAGGCCACGTCGCCCAGCTCGCCGCAGGCCTCCTGGGGGTCTCCGCTCTCCACCGCCTCCACCGCCTCGAAGGCCTCCTCCAGGAGGTAGGGCGCCACCGACTCCAGACTCTGGCGGCGGTCCCAGGGGCAGCCGTCCGGGGCGCGCAGGCGGGCCACCAGCTCCATGAGACGTACCAGGGCCCGGCCGGCCCGCTCTTGGGTGGCTTTGGTTTGGCTCATGGCTTCTTGGGTCGGCCGGGGGCGCCCGGTTTGCGCCACAGCCCGGCCTTCTCCTGCAGGCTGCGGGTGAGGTCCTCAGGAATCAGATCCACCAGGTAGGAGCCGGCGCGGGTGACGTGGGGCGCCAGGTAGGAGTCGCGCATGGTCTGGTGCAGGCCGGGATGGATGGCCAGGACCAACAGCAGTAGGTTTATCAGCAGGTAGGAGACCAACACCCCCTTGACCAGGCCCACCGCCCCCCCGGCCAGGCGGTCCAGCCCGGAGAAGGGACCCGCATTGATATAACGAGACAGGGCTGAGCCCAGGGAGGTGAAGAACACGAACACCACCGCCAGCACCGCCACGAAGGCTATGGGGTCCCACCAGGGGCTCTTGCTGTCCAGCAGGTGGCGTATGGTGGCGCCCAGGGGGTGGAAGCTGATGGTGCTGATCACGATGGCCGCCACCACCCCCACCAGGCCCATGATCTCGCGCACGAAGCCGCGCACCAGGGCCCGGATGAGGAAGAAGGCCAAAAGTGCCATCAAGCTCAGGTCCAGGATGTTGGGCCCGGTGTCCATGGCCCATAAGCTCTAGCACGTTCCCTTGTTCCCTGTCAAGCTGCCTTTGCGGGTTGCTTCGCCAATTTTTTCAGTGAAAATAGTATGTTGTTCGGANAAGTCCCGGTGGGGTCCCGGGGNGCGGCCTTGCCGGGTCNTGGGGGGGTGTGGTAAGAAGTGCCCATGAGGTGCCACCTGGTCAACCTGGAGCTGGCGGGCAGCGCCGGCACCGACATCCACGACGTCACCGGCGCGGTGAACCAGGCCGTGGCCGCCAGCGGTGTCACCCAGGGCCTGGTCACGGTCCACGTGCCCGGCTCCACCGGCGCGGTGACCACCATCGAGTACGAGAGCGGNGCCCTGGCCGACCTGCGCGACTGTCTGGAGCGCCTGGCCCCGGCCGACGGCCAGTATGCCCACAACCTGCGCTGGCACGACGGCAACGGCTACAGTCACCTGCGGGCGGCGCTCTTGGGCCCCTCGCTCAGCATCCCGGTGGTGGAGGGCCGGCCGGTGTTGGGCACCTGGCAGCAGGTGGTGGTCCTGGACTTCGACAACAAGCCCCGCCGGCGCCGGGTGGTCATCCAGGTGCTGGGGGATCCCTCCTGACCATGCGCGGTGACAGCGAAGTCCGCCTGAGCTTCGAGGACCCCGAGGCGGTGCGCATGCTCTTGGGGGCGCGCGACGCGCATCTGCGCCTGGTGGCCGAGGCCACCGGCGTGGCCGCGCGCAGCCGGGGGGGAGAGATCACCCTGCGGGGGGCTCCCGAGGAGACCAGCCTGGCCCGCCAGGTGCTCACCCAGCTCTACGACCTGATCAGCCAGGGCTACCCCGTCTACGAGATGGACGTGGAGTTCGCGGTGCGCATCCTGGCCGGCGACCCCACCGCCTCGCTCAAGGACGTGTTCCTGGACCAGATCTATCTCTCGGGCAAGCGGCGCATCATCTCGCCCAAGAGCCTGGCCCAGAAGGCCTACATGGAGGCCATCCGCCGCTACGACATCGTCTTCGGCATCGGGCCCGCGGGCACGGGCAAGACCTACCTGGCCATGGCCATGGCGGTGGACGCCCTGGTCAAGGGCAAGGTGGACCGCATCATCCTGGCCCGGCCCGCGGTGGAGGCGGGGGAGAAGCTGGGCTTTTTGCCCGGAGACCTGGCGGAGAAGGTCAACCCCTACCTGCGGCCCCTGTACGACGCCCTGCACGACATGATGGACTTCGAGAAGGCCCAGCGCCTGATGCACAAGGGGGTGATCGAGGTGGCGCCCTTGGCCTTCATGCGGGGGCGGACGCTGAATGCCTCCTTCGTGATCCTGGACGAGGCCCAGAANGCCACCAGCGAGCAGATGAAGATGTTCCTCACCCGCCTNGGCTACGACTCCCAGGCCGTGGTCACCGGCGACGTGACCCAGGTGGACCTGCCCCCGGAGGTGCCCTCGGGCCTGGTGGAGGCCCGCCGCATCCTGGCGGGGATCGAGGGCATCTGCTTCGTGGAGTTCGACGAGCGCGACGTGGTGCGCCACCGCCTGGTGCGGGATATAATCCGGGCCTACGAACGGGAGGGAGCCTGAGAACCATGTCGCGGCCTGGACTACGCGCAGTGCCCCAGGGCGAACGGGAACGCCGGGAGCCTCCGCCGCCTCGGCAGCAGCGGCTCCTGGCGCCCCTGCGCCGGCTCTGGCACCGCCTGGTGGAGCTGAGCGGCGGGCGGCTGGAGCTGGAGTGGGTGGTGGTGGGGCTGACCTCCCTGGGCGTGGCCCTGGCCCTGGTGCCGGGACACTGGGGATGGGCCACGCTGGGGTGGGTGTTGGGGGCGGCTGTGGTGGCCGGCGGGCTGCTGCGGGTGTTCCACCGCGCCTGGTACTGTCGTTTGCCGCGGGGCGCGCGGGGCTCCACCCCCCGGCGCGACCTGGCCTTCTTGGGGCTGGTGTTGTTCCTGGGCCTGGGTCTGGCCCGAGGCCACCACCTGTTCGCCGCGGCCCTGGCCCAGGAGGCGGGCTGGGCCAGCCTGCGGGGCTTGGCCTTCGGCGCGCCCCTGGCCGCGGGGCCCATGCTGGCCAGCCTGTTCCTGGGGCCCCAGGTGGGCATGCTCCTGGCCGTGGTGGGAGGCTTGCTGGCCGCCTCGTTGTGGGCCGACGGCCTGGGCCTGGCGGTCTACTTCGTGCTCAGCGGGGTGGTGGCGGCCCACCTGGTGGGCCGGGGGGGCACCCGCCTGGCTCTGATCCGGGCGGGGCTCAGGTCTTGCCTGGCGGGGGGTGCGGTGATGTTGGGTTTGGCCCTGATGCAGGGCTGGCTGTTCAGCCTGGACTTCCTGCTGGCTCTGGTGGGGGTGGGGCTTTCGGGGCTGCTTGCGGGGGTGTTGGCCGCGGGCCTGGCCCCGGCGGCGGAGAGCTTGTTCGGCTACACCACCGGCAGCCGCCTCATGGAGCTGGCCAGTCTGGACCACCCCGCCCTGCAGCAGCTGATGCTGCGCGCCCCGGGCACCTATCACCACAGCCTGATCGTCAGCAGCCTGGTGGAGGCCGCGGCCAAACGCATCGGAGCCGACCACCTCCTGGCGCGGGTGGCGGCGCTCTACCACGACATCGGCAAGGTGGGCAAGCCGGCCTATTTCGTGGAGAACCAGATGGGCGGCCCCAACCGGCACCAGAAGCTGGCCCCCTCCATGAGCGCCCTGATCCTGATCAGCCACGTGAAGGAGGGCGTGGAGCTGGCCCGGCGCCACCGCCTGGGCCGGGCCATCACCGACATCATGGCCCAGCACCACGGCACCCGGCTGATCCACTTCTTCTACAACAAGGCCTGCGAGGACCGCCGCCGGGCCGGCCGCAGCGAGCCCGATCCCGAGGCCTTCCGCTACCCCGGCCCCCGCCCCCAGAGCCGGGAGGCGGCCCTGGTGATGCTGGCCGACAGCGTGGAGGCGGCCTGCCGCAGTCTGGACAATCCCACTCCGGCGCGCATCCAGGGCCTGGTGCAGAGCCAGATCAACCGCATATTCGCCGAGGGGCAGCTCGACGAGTGCGAGCTGACCCTGAAGGACCTGCACGAGATCGCCAAGAGCTTCAACACCATCCTCACCGGGATCTTCCACCAGCGGGTGGAGTATCCCGAGGGGGGCGACAAGGCCAGGAGGCGCAGTGGAGATACAGATCCAGGACCACAGCGGCCTGGGGCCGCGGCGCCTGCAGGAGCTGAGACGGCGTCTGCGGCGCGTCTTGGAAGGCTTGGCATGCGCCGCTGACACCGAGCTGTCGGTGCTCATCGTGGACGACGCGGACATCGCGGAGCTGAACCGGCGCTACCTGGGCCGGGAAGGCCCCACCAACGTGATCGCCTTTGCCATGGGCGAGGGCCAGTTCGCCGAGCTCAACCCGCATCTGCTGGGGGACGTGGTGGTGAGCCGCCAGACCGCCCTGCGCGAGGCGGCCGAGCACGGCCTGGAGCCGGAGGAGCACTTCCTGCGCCTGGTGATCCACGGCATCCTGCACCTGAAGGGCTACGACCACGAGCAGGGCGGGGAGCCGGCGCGGGTCATGGAGGAGCTGACCGAGCGGCTCTTGGCCCAGGCCATGAAGGAGGAGTGAAGTGGCACGGCTGTCGGTGAACGTGGACCACGTGGCCACCCTGCGCCAGGCGCGGGGCATAGACGAACCCGACCCGGTGTGGGCCGCGGTGCTGGCGGAGAAGGCCGGGGCCGACGGCATCATCGTGCACCTGCGCGAGGACCGCCGCCACATCCAGGACCGCGACCTGGAGGTGCTCAAGCAGGTGGTCAAGGGCAAGCTCAACCTGGAGATGGCCGCCACCGAGGAGATGATCGGCATCGCCCGCCGGGTGCGGCCCGACATGTGTACCCTGGTGCCCGAACGCCGCCAGGAGCTCACCACCGAAGGCGGCCTGGAGGTGGCCGGCAACCTGGAGGCCATCCGCGAGGCGGTGGGCCGGCTCAACGCCGCGGGCATGGAGGTGAGCCTGTTCATCGACCCCGACCCCGAGCAGGTCAAGGCCGCCCACATGGCCGGGGCCCAGATCGTGGAGCTGCACACCGGCGCCTATGCCAACGCGGTGGGNGCCGAGGAGGTGCGCCGCCACCTGGACGCCCTGGAGGACGCGGCGCGTCTGGCCGCGCGCCT
Source organism: Desulfarculaceae bacterium JdFR-95 (assembly GCA_002011835.1). Classification (GTDB taxonomy): domain Bacteria; phylum Desulfobacterota; class Desulfarculia; order Desulfarculales; family Desulfarculaceae; genus Desulfocarbo. Next base: position 8,096 of record MTPE01000447.1, read on the forward strand.
CAAGCTCAAGGTGGCCGCCGGCCANGGCCTCAACCTGCGCAACGTGCGTCCTTTGTTGGCCTTCCCCGAGATCGAGGAGTACAGCATCGGCCACTCCATCGTGGCGCGGGCGGTGTTCGTGGGCTTCGAGGAGGCGGTGCGGGAGATGCTGGAGCTGGTGCGCACCAGCGCCCCGCCCCGGCCTGCAGAGCCGCCCCGCCGCCGCCTGTGAGGGAGGGGACGGCCGGTGATCCTGGGCGTGGGGCTGGACGTGGTGGTGGTGCCGCGNATCGCCGCGGCGCGCCGCCGTTTCGGCCGGCGTTTCCTGCGCCGCTGTTTCACNCCNGCCGAGGCGGCCGAGGCCCTGGCCCGGCCCCGGCCCGATTCCGCCCTGGCCATGCGTTTCGCGGCCAAGGAGGCCTTCGCCAAGGCGGTGGGTCTGGGCATGCGGGGGCTGGGCTGGCGCGAGATCGAGGTGGTGCACGACCCGCGGGGACGACCGGGGCTGGTCTTGCACGGGCGGGCCCAGCGCTGGGCCCGGGATCACGGGGTGCGGGCCAGCCACCTCAGCCTCAGCGACGACGGCGACTACGCCGCCGCGGTGGTGGTGCTGGAGGGGGGCTGAGAAGCGGGGAGGGGAGGGGGTAGCGCCAAGAACTTGCCCGGCCCGAGCGGGAAAAGGAGGGAGCCATGCTGCTGGTCACCGCAGAACAGATGCGCCAGGCCGACCGCCAGACCATAGAGGAGGTGGGTCTGCCCGGCATCGTGCTCATGGAGAACGCGGCCCAGGGTGCGGCGCGGGCCATCGCCGAGGCGGTGGGCGAGGTGGCGGGCCTGGAGGTGGCCGCCTTTTGCGGCCGGGGCAACAACGGCGGCGACGGTCTGGCCATCTGCCGCATCCTGGCCAACCGCGGCGCCCTGGCCACGGCCTACCTCATGTGCCGGGGCGAGGATCTGCGCGGGGACGCGGCGGTCAACCTGCGGGTGGCGCGGGCCTGCGGGGTGCGGGTGGTGGAGGTGCCGGACGAGGAGGCCCTGGCCGCGCGCCAGGCCGAGATGAGCGGCCACGACCTCTACCTCGACGCGCTTCTGGGCACCGGGCTCAACTCGCCGGTGCGGGGTCGCTACGCCCAGGTGATCGAGCTGCTCAACCAACTACCCCAGCCGGTGGTGGCGGTGGACATCCCCAGCGGGCTGTCGGCCGACACCGGCCGTCCCTTGGGGGTGGCGGTGCGGGCGGACCTCACGGTCACCTTCGGGCTGGTCAAGCTGGGGCTGGCCCTGGAGCCGGGCGAGCACGTGGGCGAGCTGCACCTGGTGGACATCTCCATCCCGCCCGCGGTGGTGGAGGGCCTGGGGGTGGAGGCCCGCCTGCTGGTGGCGGAGGAGGTGGCCGGCATGCTCAATCCCCGGCCCACCGGGGGCCACAAGGGCACCTTCGGGCACCTGATGGTGGTGGGCGGCTCGGTGGGCAAGAGCGGGGCGCCTTGCCTGGCCGCCATGGGAGGCCTGCGCGCGGGCGCGGGATTGGTTACCGTGGCCTTGCCCGAGGGCCTCAACCCCGTGGCCGAGGTGAAGCTCACCGCGGCCATGAGCCAGCCCCTGCCCCAGACCAGCGAGGGCTGTCTGTCCACCGCCGCCCTGCCGGTGGTCCTGGAGCTGGCCCGGGTGCGTTCGGCCCTGGTGTTGGGCCCGGGGCTGTCCACCCAGGAGGAGGCGGTGGAGCTGGTGCGGGAACTGGTGGCCCAGGCCGAGACTCCCTTGGTGATCGACGCGGACGGGCTCAACGCCCTGGCCGGGGTGCTGGGGGACGTGCGCTTCGCCTCTCCGCGGGTGGTGCTGACCCCGCATCCCGGCGAGGCGGCTCGCCTACTGGAGTGCAGCGTACCCGAGATCCTGGCTGACCGGCCCGCCGCGGCCCGCGAGCTGGCCGAGAGGAGCGGGGCGGTGGTGATTCTCAAGGGCGCGCGCAGCCTGATCGCCCGACCCGGAGGCGAGCTGCGGGTCTGCCCCCGGGGCAACGTGCTGTTGGCCTCGGGCGGCAGCGGCGACGTGCTCTCCGGCGTGGTGGGCGGGCTCCTGAGCCAGGGCTGCGGCGCCTGGGAGGCGGCCTGTGCCGGGGCCTTCCTCCACGGCCTGGCCGCGGACCTGGCCGCAGAGGACTACGGCCTGCGCGGCCTGGCTGCCGAGGAGCTGGCCGACTGGCTGCCCGCGGCCTTCGCCGCTCTGGAGGCACCCCTGGAAGACGAGGACGAGGACCACGAGCCGCACTAGGCTCCGGGATGTGGTTTTGCCTCTGCCCCCCGGCCCCGCCC
>MTPE01000058.1 GCA_002011835.1 Desulfarculaceae bacterium JdFR-95
GAGGGCCGGGGCGGCTGAGCTGGGCGAAGTCCTCCGCCCCGGGGGGCGGGTCGTCGCCGGCGTGAATCAGACGGGGGGTGCGCTCCAGGTCGGCGGCAAACTGCCGGTACACCTGGCCGAACTGGTAACCCAGGATCAGGGTCTCAGCCCCGCTGTCGTTGAGGATGTAGGTCATCTCCGGTGGGGCCAGGCGGTTGTTGAGCGGCACCACGATGGCCCCCAGGGAGAGCACCGCGAAGTAGGCCAGACAGAACTCGATGCAGTTGGGCATGAGCAGGGCCACGCGGTCGCCCGGGCGCACGCCCCGCTGCTCCAAGGCCGCGGCCAGGGCCTGTACCCGGGCCAGGGTCTCGGCGTAGGTGAGGGTGGTGTCTCCTTCCACCAGGGCCGGCTTGTGCGGCAGGCGGCCGGCGGTGTAGGCCAGGATCTGGTGCACCAGCATGGGCGGCCTCCCTACCAGGCGGTCCAGCCGCCGTCGATGTAGACGGTCTGGCCGGTGATGAAGTCCGAGGCCGGCGCGGCCAGGAAGATCACGATGCCCTCCAGCTCCTCCGGCTGCCCCCAGCGGCCCATGGGAGTGCGCTCCTCGATGAAGCGCACCCGCTCGGGGTCGTTGCGTAGCTGGGCCACCAGCTCGGTCTCGAAATAGGTGGGGCCGATGGCGTTGACCCGCACCCCGGAGCGCGCCCACTCCAGGGCCATGACCTTGGTGAGCTGGTCCACCCCGCCCTTGCTGGCGGCGTAGGCGGCCTGCATGGGCAGGGCCACGGTGCCCAGGATGGAGCTCATGTTGATCACCTTGCCGTAGCCCCGCTGGAGCATCTGGGGCACCACGGCCTGGGCCACCAGGAAGTAGCCCTTGAGGTTGGTGTCGATCACCCGGTCCCACTCCTCCTCCGGGAACTCCAGGAAGGGCACGCGGTGGTTGACCCCGGCGTTGTTGACCAGGATGTCCACCTTGCCGAAGCGCTCCAGGATCTGGCTCACGGCCTGGTCGATGGAGGAGCGCGAGAGCACGTCCAGGAAGAAGCCCTCCGCCCGCCGGCCCAGGTCTTGGATCTCGGCGGAGACGCGCTCCAGGTCGGGCCGGCTGCGGCCGCAAACCGCCACCTCGGCCCCGGCCTTGGCCAGGGCCTTGGCCGCCACCTCGCCCAGGCCGCGGGTGGCGCCGGTGACCATGGCCACCTTGCCGCTCAGGTCGAACAACTCCAAGCCCATGATGTCTGCCTCCATGTGCGGGTCCGGGCCGGGGGCCGGCCCGGGGGATCACAGGGCCAGGTATTTGCTCACCACCTCCTCGTCGGCCCAGATCTCGGCCATGCCGCCCTGGTGCACGATGCGGCCCTTCTCCATGATGTAGCCCCGGTCGCACACCTTGCGGCAGAACTTGAGGTTCTGGTCGGCCATGAGAATGGTGGTGCCGTGCTCGCGGATGGTGGCGATGGCCCGGGCCAGGGCGCGCACGATCAGGGGGGCCAGTCCCTCGGAGGGCTCGTCCATGAGGATGAGCAGGGGATTGGCCATCAGCGCCCGCCCCAGGGCCAGCATCTTCTTCTCNCCCCCGGACATGTTTATGCCCTTCTGATGGCGGCGCTCGCGCAACACCGGGAACAGCTCCTCCACCCGCTCGAGGTTCCAGTAGCCCTCCCGGCGGGAGAGGCGGGCGGCGATCTCCAGGTTCTCGCGGCAGGTGAGGTCGGGGAAGATGCGCAGGTCGTCGGGCATGTAGGCCAGGCCCAGCCGGCTGAGGGCATAGGGGGCCAGCCCCCGCACCTCGCGCCCCTGGAAGCGGATGGAGCCCGCCGCAGGCGGGGTAAGCCCCATGATGGAGCGCAGGGTGGTGGTCTTGCCCACCCCGTTGCGGCCCAGCAGGGCCACCACCTCGCCCTGGGCCACCTCCAGCGACACCCCTTGGAGGACGTGGCTGGTGCCGTAGTAGGTGTCTATCTCCCGCACCTCCAGGAGCATCACAGCACCTCCTCGCCCAGGTAGCACTCGCGCACCTGGGGATCGCACTGCACGGCAGACGGCTCGCCGTCGCAGATGATGTCCCCCCGGTGCAGCACGATCACCCGATCCGAGAGGGAGAAGACGATGTCCATGTCGTGCTCCACGATCACGAAGGTGGTGACCCCCTGTCGGGACAGGCGCTGGATCCCGGCCAGGATCTCCCGCCGCTCCACCGGGTTCATGCCCGCGGTGGGCTCGTCCAAGAACAGCAGGCGGGGCCGGGCGGCCAGGGCGATGCCCACCTCCAGCAGGCGCTGGTCGCCGTGGCTCAGGGCCGAGGCGGGCTGGGACGCCTTGTCCGCCAGGCCCACCATCTCCAGGATGCGTTCGGTCTCCCGCCGCGCCTCCTGCTCCCGCGCCAGGGAGCCCAGCACCCGCCGGCCTCGGCCCGCCAGGGCCAACACCGGGATCTGCACGTTGTGGAACACGCTCAGGCCGGGGAAGACGTTGACCACCTGGAAGGAGCGGCACAGGCCCATCTGTACGCGCTGGTGTACGGGCAGGCCGGTGATGTCGCGGCCCTGGAACAGGATGCGCCCCTGGTCGGCGGGCAGCGCCCCGGTGAGCACGTTGATCAGGGTGGACTTGCCCGCCCCGTTGGGCCCGATGATGCTGGTGAGCTGGCCGGGGTGGAAGTCGATGTCCAGGTCGCGGGCGGTGACCACCTTGCCGAAGGCCTTGTACAGGCCGCGCACGCTGAGCAGGGGCTGGCTCATGACTCACCTCCCCCCAGACGCCGCTCGATGGCCCCCATGGCCCCGCCCCGGAAGCCCAGGATGATCACCAGCAGGATGAGGCCGAACCACAGCATCCAGTTCTCGGTGTAGCGCTCGATCACCTCGCGCAGCACCACGAACACCGCACTGCCCACCACCGGGCCGCTGAAGGTCTGGATGCCCCCGATCAGGCTCACCAGGATGGGCTCGGCCGAGTGGCTCCAGTGGGCGCTGAAGGCATCGGTGTTGCTCTCCAGCATGGCCCCCAGGGCCCCGGACAGCCCCGCGAAGGCCCCCGAGATCACGAAGGCGGCCAGGCGGTAGCGCTTCACCGCCACGCCCGCGAACTCGCTGCGCTGGTGGTTCTCGCGGATGCCGGCCAGGATCAGCCCGAAGGGCGAGGAACGGATGCGGTGCACCACCCACAGGGTGAGGGCGAAGCACAACAGCACCAGGAAGTAGAACTGCCCGTCGCGGGCGATGGAGATCACCCCGAACACCGGATCGCGGCCGATGCCCACCAGGCCGTCGTCACCGCCGGTGATCTCGCGCAGGTTCCAGATCAGGGAGAACACCATCATGCCGAAGGCCAGGGTGAGCATGGCGAAGTAGATCTCGGTGTGGCGCACGCAGAAGAAGCCGATCACCAGGGCCAACAGGGCCGCCACCGCCACCCCCACCAGGATGCCCAGCAGGGGGTCGGGGTTGAGATGCAGGTAGAACAGGGCCATGCCATAGGCCCCGCCGGCGTAGAAGGCGCCGTGGCCGAAGGACAACAACCCCGTGCGGCCGAACAGGAGGTTGTAGCCCAGGGCGAAGATGGCCAGCAGCATCACCCGCATGGCCAGGTAGAGCACGAAACGGCTGCCCACCAGGCCCACCACCAGCAGCCCCAACAACACCGCGGCCCAGCACAGCCGCCCTATCCACGTCCGCGACATCAGGCCGCCTCCCCGAAGAAGCCCTGCGGCCGCCACAGGAGCACCACCGCCATGAGGATGAAGGTGAGGAACATGTCGAAGGTGGGGATGAAGCTGGTGCCGAAGGAGGACAACAGCCCGATGATCAGGGCGCCCAGGAAGGCTCCTTTGAGGCTGCCCAGGCCGCCGATCACCGCCACCACGAAGGCGTCGATGATGATGGACTCGCCCATGCCCGGGGTGAGCAGCCCCACGTAGGGCACGGCCAGCCCCCCGCCCACCGCGCCCAACCAGGTGCCAAACACGAACACCGCGGTGAACAAGGCCGGCACCCGCACCCCCAGGGCCGAGGCCATCTCACGGTCACTGGCGCTGGCGCGGATGATGCGCCCGGCCCAGGTGCGCTCCAGCATGGCCCACAGGCCCAGGGCCACCAGGGGCCCCACCAGGATGATGAACAGGCTGTAGGTGGGGAACAGGCGCCCCAGGATGGGCACCGAGCCGGACAGGCCCGGCACGCTGGGCGAACCAATGGAGCCCGCCCCCCAGACCATCTTGACCAGGTCGTCGAAGATGAGCACGAAGGCGAAGGTGAGCAGCAGCTGGTAGGGCAGCTCCAGGTGATAGACCCGGCGCAGGAAGAAGCGCTCCATCACGAAGCCCACCGCACACACGCACAACGGCCCCAGGATCAGGCCCAGCCAGAAGTTGTCGGCCATCAGCGACAGCAGGGTGTAACAGAAGTAGGCCCCCAGCATGTAGAAGGCGCCGTGGGCGAAGTTGAGCACGCCCAGCACCCCGAAGATCAGGGTGAGGCCGCTGGCCACCAGCCAGATGAACATGCCCTTGGACAGGCCGGCCAGGCATACGTGCACCAGGGAAGTGAGCATGGGGCTGGTTCTCCCGAGATGAGGGGCGCGGGGGGGCACCTCCCAAGGGAGGCAACCCCCCACACGCCGGTCGTCGTGTGAGGCGGCGGCGTGCGGGGGAGGAGCTCCCCCGCACGCNGCCGCTGCCCTAGCTCAGGACTTGAAGGGCGGCGTGCTGCCCGGCCCGCTGAAGGGCGGGCGGTTGAAGCACTGCTCGGGCGGGATGACCACCTGCTTGCCCATGATCTTGAAGGGGTAGTTGGGGTCGGTCTTGGTCAGCCCCCAGGGCACCGCGTACATGGCCTGGTGGTCCTCCTTGCGGAACACCCGCTTGCCCGCCGGGCACATGAGCTCCATGCCCTCCAGGGCGCTGATCACGGCCTTGGGCTCCTTGGAGCCGGCCTCCTCCACCGCCTTCTTGAAGGCGTACATGGCCGAGTAGCCGGTCTCGGAGACGTAGGCGGGGTAGTGGTTCCAGCGCTTCTTGAAGCGGGCCACCCAGTCGTTGTTGGTCTTGTTGTTGGGGTAGAGGAAGAAGTAGCGGCCGCTGATCCAGATGCCGTCGGGCATCTCGGCCCCCAGGCCCTCCAGCACGTCCATGGCCGCGCCCACCGGCAGCATCACGTGCTTGATCTTCTGGAACAGGCCCGCCTGCTTGGCCTGCTTGATCATGGTGATCAGCTCACCGGCCCACTCCACGGAGTAGAGCCCCTCGGGCTTGGCGTCCAGGATGGTGTTGATGTGGGGCCGGAAGTCGGTGGTGCCGAAGGGGGCCCAGGACTCGGCCACGAACTTCACCCCCGGCTTGAGCTTGCTCAGGGTGTTCTTGAACATGCGCCAGCAGGTGTAGCCGTACTCGTACTTGGGGCTGATGGTGGCCCAACTGGTGCAGGGCAGGTCCTTGGCCACGAAGGCGGCGGCGTTGCCGTCCTGGTACACGGGGGTGGAGATGCGGAAGATCTCCTTGATGCCCTTCTGGTACACCTCGCGCTCGGTGAGCTTCTCNGTGGCGGCGTGGGTGACCATCAGGGGCTTGCCCAACTGGGCCATCACCGGAGCCAGGGCCAGGGCCTGGCCCGAGGAGTCCACCCCGGCCAGGAAGTCGGCCCCCCAGGAGTCCACGAAGAAGCGGGCGTTCTTGATGGCCTGGGGCTTCTTGAGGGTGCTGTCGCGGAACTTGACCTCCAGCTTCACCCCCGCGATGCCGCCGGCGGCGTTGATTTCCTCCACGGCCATGATCACGCCCATCTTGTGGAACTCGCCGTAGCCGGCCAGGGTGCCGCTCATGATGGCCTGGTAGCCCACCTTGACCGGGCCCTTGATCTTGGCCGGGGCCGCCCACAGGCCGGTGGGCTTGAGCACCCCCACACCCAGGCAGGCGCCCGCGGTGGTGAGGAGGCCCGCCTTGACGAAGTCTCTCCGGGTGATTCCTTTGTTCTTTGCCATCTCGACCCTCCCTTTTACGGCTCTGGGTGGTTGCCAAAAAAGGAAACCTGCCACGGGGCAGGCTCGGCCCCCTGTCCGCCTGTGGCTGGCCCGATACCCTACAGGGTATGAAAAATCCTGAACCCATGTCAAGCCCCCAGTTGTTCGGGGGCGGTAAAAGGGTGCCGGGAGCGCCCAAAGGACCCCTTTTGCGGGCCGATTTTCATAACCAGCGGTAATGAGTGTCAAAATAATGTCGCACTCNCCGCTGCTCCCCGGCCCGGCCTTGTGAAGCGGGGTACAATTCGCCCTGCTCCCGCCCCCCTGGCCGCGAGGTTCAAGGACCACCTTTTTTGTTCAGTATTCTGAAAACATCCGCCATCATACCCCCCTTGCCCATCACCCACCCCAACGGTATCCTTCTCCCAAAAAGGAAAACACCAAATGCACTGCGGCTTCGTCACCATAGCCGGCGCCCCCAACGTGGGCAAATCCACCTTCCTCAACCAGGTCCTGGGCTTCAAGCTGGCCATCACCAGCAAGAAGCCCCAGACCACCCGCCACCGCCTGTTGGGGGTCTACAACGCCGAGGACATGCAGGCCGTGTTCCTGGACACCCCCGGCCTGCACCACCCCCGCCGCGCCCTCAACCGCCGCATGGTGGAGACCGCCCTGGCCGCCCTGGAGGGCGTGGACGCCATCCTGTTCATGGTCGAGGCCACCCCCCGCGGCCTGGCCCGGGGCAAGGAGGTCTCCCGCCTGCTCACCCGCGCGGAGCTGCCNGTGGTCCTGGCCCTNAACAAGATCGACCGCATCAAGGACAAGCGNCAGCTCCTGCCCATGCTGGCCGAGGCCGACACCTGGGGCCCCTGGCGGGCCCTGGTGCCCATCAGCGCCCTCACCGGCGACGGCTGCGACCGGGTCATCAACGAGCTGCGCGACCTCCTCCCCCAGGGCGATCCCATCTTCCCCTCGGACATGGTCACCGACCTGCCGGTGCGCTTCCTGGTGGCCGAGCTGATCCGGGAGAAGGTCTTCCGCCTCACCGGCCAGGAGGTCCCCTACTCCACCGCGGTCACCATCGACCAGTTCCTGGAGCCCGCCCAGCCCGACCGCCCCATCGCCATCAGCGCCACCATCCACGTGGAGCGGGAAGGACAAAAGGCCATCATCATCGGCAAGGGCGGCAGCATGATCAAGAAGATCGGCACCCACGCCCGCCGCGACATCGAGGTGCTCCTGGAACATCCCGTGTTCCTGGAGCTGTTCGTGCGCGTGGAGCCCAAGTGGTCCCGCAACGACCGCGGCCTCAAGAAGTTGGGTTATTGAGGGACCGAACCTCTTGCCCGCCTCCTACCTTGGGAGCAAGGCCGATGACGTGATAGATTGAATTTAGGGGGGAGCGAGTCTCAGGGGAGATGTGAGGACCATGCCACCGCAGCCTCAACAACCAGGATACGAACCCGGCTTCGACGTGGTGGCCTTGTCCTATGCCACCCGCCTCATCCTCTCCGAGCTGGACCGGGAGCTGGTGGTGGAGCGGGCCCTGGAGGCCCTGGCCGAGTTCACCGGCAGTCCCTGCGCCGCCCTCTACCTCCTGGACGACTCCGAGGAGAGACTGGTGCTGGAGGGCTGTCACGGAGGCCCCTCGGAGCTGGAGCCGGAAAGCCACACCTGGCCCCTGGAGGGCGCCGCCCGCCGGGTGGTGGACTCCAAACAGGTGGGCCGCTACGGCCTGGAGCTGCGACAAGGCCTGCCCTGGCCGGTGGAGGACGGCGGCGAGCAGGGATGTCTGGCCGCACCCCTGGTGGCCGCGGACAACCGCGTGATCGGCCTGGTGGCTTGCCAGATGAAGGAAGACCGTCCCCTGCCCCCGGCCTCGGCCCTGCCCCTGGGCATCCTGCTGACGGTCACCGCCGTGGCCCTGGAGACCGCCCGCCTGTTCCAGATGGCGGTGCGCGACAGCCTCACCGGCCTGTACGTGCGGCGCTACTTCGACCACCGCCTCAGCGAGGAGGAGGCCCGCCTGCGCCGCTATGGCGGGGTGGTGAGCCTGGTCATGGCCGACGTGGACCACTTCAAGCGCATCAACGACACCCACGGCCACCAGCAGGGAGACGTGGTGTTGCGCGAAGTGGCCCGCCTGATGCGCCAGGCGGTACGCAAGGAGGTGGACGTGGTGTGCCGCTACGGCGGCGAGGAGTTCGTGGTGCTGTTGCCCCACACCCCCATAACCGGCGCCCAGGTGGTGGCCGAGCGCATCCGCCGACGGGTGGAGGAACACTACTTCCCCGGGGAGAAGGTGCCCCTGCAGGTCACCGTCAGCCTGGGGGTGGCGGCCATGGACGACACCACCCTGATCAACGGCCAAGACCTGGTGTACCGCGCCGACCAGGCCCTCTACCGGGCCAAGGAGGCCGGCCGCAACCGGGTGGAGGTGGACTGGTAGCAGCCTCCACCGCCGGGGCCGAGCTCCGGCGCCGAAAGACGGCAGAGAGTCGGCGCAACCCTGAGTCTGTACCCTCACCTCAACCGAGTCTGCGGCGACCCAGGCGACCTTGTGGCGGCGGACGCCCCCCGACGCCCTCCCGCTCGTCAGACTCACTCCGGGCAGGAAGGACCCCGCACTCCCCGCCGCGGCAGACCAGGCCACAGATGGTGGTGGCGATAGTGGCCGCCGCCTTGCCGACGCCCCTCAGACCCTCGTGACGCCCCCGGCACCCCGCCGGCATGGGGGCAGAGCGAGCGAAGGTGATCATGGTGGTGATCCCCGCCCCCCTGTGGCCGACGCCCCCCTCTCCCGGGTGTGCCTTGGCTTGCCTGGCTCCCGCCCCCGGCGCCCGGCTTCCTCAGCCCTGGCGGCCGCGCAGGATGCGCTCGTCGCCCACGCGCATGGTCAGGTTGATGGAATCGAAGTATTCCAGCACGGGAATCAGGTACTTGCGGGTGAGCCCCGTCATCTCCTTGAACTGGGCGGCGCTGATGCGGCCGTGCTCCTCCAGGTGGGCCACCAGTTGGTCCTTTAGCTGCTCCAGGGCCGGGGTGTGGTAATAGAGCTCGTCCTTGACCCGCACCAGCACCCCCTCCTCCACCAGGACCGCGAACACCTCCTTGGCCTGGCGGGGGTCCACCCCGGCCACCACGTCCTTGTAGTTGGGCGGGGTGAGGCCGCCCTCGGCGTAGGCGCGTTCGATGCGGGCCTTGAGGCGGGCCTCCTCTCCGGCCAGGCGCACGCGGTGGTCGGGCAGGCGCAGGCGGTCGCCCTCTACCACCAGGCGCTTCTCCGCGGTGAGGCGCTCCAGGAGATGGGAGAACAGCTTGGGTTCCAGCTCCCGGCCCAGCTCCTGGCGCAGTTGCTGGCGGGGCATGCCGGGCTTGAGCGGCTGCCGCTGGTGGAAGCGTCCCACCAGCTCCACCGCCCGTTCCATGAGCCGGCGCTCCACCTCCCCGGCCAGCAGGCGGTCGCCTTCCTTGTCGAAGCGCACCAGCTCGCGCCGGGAGAGCAGGCCGGGCAGGAGGCGCTCCAGTTCGCGGGGGGGCAGGCCGGTGGTGCGCACCAGCTCGCTCCGGGTGATACCTTTCGCGCCGGTGTGGCGGGCCAGGGCCAGCACGCGCTCCTCGGGCGAGCCGTGGCGGAGCAGGCGCAGCTCCTCCAGGACCTNGGGGCGGTTGCGCTTGCGGCGCGGGGGGTGGGGATGCACGATGACTCCGCCGGCAATGGTGTGCACCGGGGAGTAGGAGCGGATCACGTAGCGGTCCCCGGCCATGACCGCCACCGGCCGCTCCAGGCGCACCTGGCAGAAGGCCCGCTGGCCCGGAGCCAGTTCCTCTCCCTCCAGCACGTGCATGCGCCCCATCACCTCGGCGGTACCGGTGTGGAAGCGCACCGGCGCCCGGTGGCGGATGGGCCGGGGGGCGTCCTCCAGCACCGTGATCTCTAAATCCAGCCACAACGAGGGCTGCAAGGAGCCAGGACTGGCCACCACGTCCCCCCGCATCACCTGCTCCCGGTCCAGGCCCTGCAGGTTTATGGCCGTGCGCTGGCCGCGGCGGGCCTGGCTCACCTCCTGGTTGTGCACCTGCAGGCCCCGCACCCGCGCCGTGAGCCCCTGGGGATAGACCGTCACCTCCTGGCCCACCTCCACCCGACCCCCGATGGCCGTGCCCGTGACCACGGTGCCGAAGCCCCGCATGGTGAACACCCGGTCCACCGGCAGG
>MTPE01000059.1 GCA_002011835.1 Desulfarculaceae bacterium JdFR-95
AGGGCTGAGGCCCGCGGCCCCGCTGGGGGCGGGGCCGCGGGCCTGGAGCGCCCCGGACAAAAACCCCTAAAGCCCCTCCTCCCTCCTGCCGATGAATAGGTCGAAGGTCAGCCTTCTTCTCCCTCCCTCACACCCCACGCGACCCGCCTGGGCTGCCGGCGGCCCGGCGGGTCACCTCTGGGGCGGACGGCGGCAAGAGTTGCTGGCTCGGGGGGGATAGAGGCAATTCCTGCCCTTTGTCCCCTCTCTGGCCATACCACGGCCGTTACAGCTAACCTTCTGTAAATCAATCTGAAATCAGACCAGGCCCACGCCTGGCACTGGGCTTGCTAGCTGATGGAGCAGACACAAGTGGCTGCTCAAGGAGGAGCGCACGTGAATCCTGGCATCGTCCAGCTCGACCCTGCCAGTCTGTTGTCCCCCCGAGGCGCCAAGAGCAAGGCTACCCAGGGGGGTGGGCTGTTCGAGATCCTGCTGAACCAACTGACCAACAACCGCCTGGCCGAGCCGGTGGCCGCAGTGCCGGCGGCGCCGCGGCGGGAGTCGATTCCCCCGCAGGACCCGCGCCGGGGGCATCTCTACGAGCCGCCGCCCAGGCCGGTGGAGCGTCTGCGCCGGGCCCTGGAGGCCACGGGTCGTCCCCTGGAGAGCTTCCAGGTGCCCGCGGCGGACCGGNGACGCCTGGAGCAGGTCTTGGTGGCCAGCGGTTACGGCCGCGAGCAGGCCCAGGAGATAATCAAGCGGGCCAGTCAGGACGACGGAAGCGTGAACCTGGGGGTCATGTTCGCCCTGCTGCCCCAGTATCCCGCCACCGAGGGCCCCTGTTTCGAGCTGAAGCTGGAGGACCGGCCGCTTCTGGCCCAGGTACTGCAGGAGCTGGGGGTGCCGGCGCCGGAAGTGAATCGTTTCCTGGAGAGTCTGCCGGTCCAGGGCGACCGCATCCTGGTGTGGGGCCTGCCGCGGCTTTTGGCCCAGGCCCAGCAGTGGGCGGAGCAGGTGGGCGAGATGCCCGAGGTGGACGCCGACCGGCTGCGGGAGTTGCTGGCCCGCCTGGGGCTCAACCGGCAGGACATCCAGACCCTGCTGGCNCAGGCCCGTGACAAGCAGGGCCGCATGACTCCGCGGGCGGCGCTGGCCCTGCTGGAGCAGGCTGCGGCCCGGCAGGACGCCCAGGTGGGCCGGGCCCTGCAGGAGTTGGCGGCGCACCTGCGCCTGCGGCGGGAGGAGGGCCAGCCTCCGGGCGATGCCCAGCGCCTGCGGGCGGCGGTGGCGCGGCTGTTGGAGGCGGCGCCGGCGCGGAGCGGAGAGGGCGCGCCTCCGGCCCAGGCCGCGGCAGGGAACAAGGTTCAGGGCCCGGCTTGGCAAGAGGCCGCCGCCCAGGCCGTGGACACCAAGCAGGGCTTGGAGGAGGCCCTGGCCGGGGAGGGCCTGGTCCGCCTGGTCAAGGCGGGGGCGGGCTCTCGCGCGGGCGAAGGGGCGGAGCGCAGCGGGGAGGTGGACGTGGCGGCTCCCCAGGCGGCTCGCACTGGGGCGGCGGTGGCCATGGCGCGGGCGGTGGCCGGGCCCCAGGGTGGGTCTCAGGCCGAAGCGCAATTCACGGGTCAGGGTGGGGGGGAGTCCGCCTTGGCCCAGGCCGCGGCGGCCCAGGCCGGCGGAGCGGCGGGCCGGGCGGTGGTGGCGCGGGGGGTGCTGCCGCCCTACGTGGTACGCCAGGTGGCCCAACAGATGGCCCAGATGGTGCGCCGAGGCCAGGGCAGCCTGCGCCTGACCCTGAAGCCGCCGGAGCTGGGCGGGGTGGTGTTGAAGCTGAGCGTCAAGCACGGCGTGGTGCGGGCCACCCTCACCACCGACAGCGTGGCGGCCAAGCAGGTATTGGAGGCCGGGCTGGAGCAGCTCCGGCAGCAGTTGCTGCAGCAGGGGCTGAAGCCGGAGCGCATCGAGGTGCTGGTGAACCCCGACGCCCAGCGCCAGCAGGCCCGGGGCGAGGGCGGGGGACAGGACCAGCGTCGTCGTTCGGGCCAGGGTGGTTCCGGCCTCTCCCTGGGGGGTGAGGAGTCAGAGGAGGAGTTCGCGGCGGCAGGTGTGGTCCGCGGAGAAGGGCGGGTGAACCTGTTCGCCTGAGAGGACGAGGAAGCGAGCCATGATCTCTCCCATCTTCCAGCAGCCCCAGGCCGAGGGTGATTCCCCGCCGGTGCGTAGCGACACCGAGATGGGGATGGGCATGGACGCCTTTTTGAAGATGTTCATGGCCCAGGTGACCAACCAGGACCCCCTCAACCCCATGGACAACACCGAGTTCACGGCGCAGTTGGCCACCTTCAGTCAGTTGGAGCAGTTGATCCAGATCAAGGAGGGCGTGGACAAGCTGGCCGGCATGGAGCAGTTGGTGAGCCAGGCAACGGCGGCGTCCTATCTGGGCAAGGAGGTGACCTTCGAGGGTGACGTGCTGCCGGTGAACGACGGCTACGTGGGGGCGGTGGGCTTCACCCTGGCCCAGGACGCCCAGGTGACGGCGATGATCCTGGACGCGGACGGCGGTCTGGTGACCGAGGTGGACCTGGGTTGGCTGCAGGCGGGGGAGCAGACCTTCCAGTGGGACGGCATGACCTCCTACGGACAGCCGGTGGAAGACGGGGCCTACACCGTGACCATCAACGCGGTGGACGCCCAGGGCAACCCGGTGGAGGTCAGCGACCAGACCGTGACCGGGCTGGTCACGGGTTATCAGAAGGACGACGAGGGCAAGGTCTATCTGCTGTTGGGCGAGGCGGCCCTGCCCTTGGACAAGGTGTTGGCCGTGCGGCAGCCTTCCAGCCAGGGGGCGCAGGCCACCAGCTCCCGTGCCCAAGGTGAGGAGTTTCAGGCCCTGGAGCAGCCTCCGGCCACAGGCAGTGGCGGGGACGAGGCTTCGGTCCTGGACGCCCTGAAGAAGATCCTCACCGTGGGAGGGCTGGCCGCGGCCCTGTTGTAGAGCACGGTCCCATTGACCCCGGGCCAGGGATGGATTCCCGGGGACGAGAAGCCAAGGAGCGGCAAGGCCATGGGTATGCTGAGCGCGATGTACTCGGGAGTGACCGGCCTGAACGTACACGGCCGGGCGCTGTCCAGCGTGGCGGACAACATTGCCAACCTGAACACGCACGCCTACAAGTCCACGCGGGCCAACTTCGGCGACATCATGGTGCACTCGCTGACCGTGGGCGGCACGGTGGTGGAACAGGTGGGCACCGGCGCCCGGGTGCTCAACGTGCAGACCATGATGATCCAGGGGGCCTTCGAGACCACCGACCTGCCCACCGACCTGGCCATCAACGGACAGGGCTTCTTCGAGGTCTCCAACCCCAGCGCCTCCAGCAACAGCGCGGGCTACTACTACACCCGTGCGGGCCAGTTCGTGCTGGACAAGGACGGCTACCTGGTCAACCCCACGGGCCTGCGCCTGCGGGGCTACAACGTGGACTCCGAGGGCAACCTCCAGCAGATCATGGAGGACCTGCAGATCACCACGGTGCAGACCGATGCCGTGGCCACCAGCCAGATCGACATCAGCGTGAACCTGGACGCCGAGGACTCCAACGAATACCACCCCTCTTTGGCCATCTCCCCCACCCAGACCACCACCTACAACTACCTGACCTCGGTGCGGGTGTACGACAGCCTGGGCATCGGCCACGACCTGTCGCTTCTGTTCCAGAAGTTGTCCACCTATGATGGCGCCAAGCCCGCGGGCAGCCAGTCGGTGTGGAAGTGCTCGGTGTTCGAGAACGACAGCGGCACCCTGACCGCCAACCCCACTTATCCCAACAACACCTTCTACCTGCACTTCGACACCAACGGCCACATCGTGGGTATCTCCACCGGCCAGCCCGGCTACGGTGACATGTACACCTCCACCGGCACGGTCAGCAGCCAGACTTCCATGATCAGCGACCGCCTGGGCGAGACGTTGTCCTTCAGCACCAACGAGGGTGGCACCCAGACCTTCATCTCCACCATCGACGTGGTGTTCGGCGGGGCCACCGAGGGCGACGAGAGCATCTCCATCGGCTCCACCACCTACACCCTGCCGGCGGTGTCGGCCACCAGCGCTGCCCTCTACCTGGCCAGCGACATCAACGACGACGGCAGCGGCTATTGGGCAGTGGCCAACGGCACCACGGTCACCCTCTACGCCAGCGGTTCTACCCCCCTGAGCGTCAGTGTCAGCGACAGCGACAACGACGAGACCATCAGCCTGTTCGGCGACCCCTTGAGCGATTCCGACTCCAGCTCCATCGACCTGATCCACGCCATCAACGACGGCCGTCAGGCCAACGGCATGTTCGCCATCAAGCTGGCCAACCTAGACGCCAACGACGACCTGACCATCAACGGCACCGTGTTCACCTACTCCTCGCCCTCCGCTACCAACAACTGGACCACCATCGGCGGGCTGGTCAGCAGCATCAACAGCGCCGGCCTGGGAGTGACCGCCACCCGGTTCGACTACTCGGTCAGCGGCACCACGGTCAGTTCCATCCTCATCACCGCCAGCAGCGTGGGCACCGCGGGCAACAACATCTACCTGGACTCCAACGCCGACAGCGGCACCGAGATCACGGTCAACGGCCGCACTAGCGGCACCACCATCTACCTGGCCGGCGGCATGGACCCCAGCAGCACCACCTACGTGCAGGCCTCGGCGGTCTCCAGCGGCAGCGGCTATGCCCTGCGCCTGTCCCGCACCGACGTGAACCCCACCAGCTCCTCCACCATCGGCATCGCCTCCTCCAACACCCTGGGCGACACCAAGGGCATAGACTTCGACTCCTGGACCCAGAACCAGTACGCCTCCGACCCCCAGAGCAACTCCTCGGTGGAGACCAGCGGCGAGATCACCCTGGAATACGACTTCCCCGACGCCACCCAG
The DNA here is from genome assembly GCA_002011835.1 of Desulfarculaceae bacterium JdFR-95. Lineage (GTDB taxonomy): Bacteria > Desulfobacterota > Desulfarculia > Desulfarculales > Desulfarculaceae > Desulfocarbo. The sequence goes on from MTPE01000059.1 coordinate 4,910, forward strand.
GATCAGCAGATCAAGTTCGACTTCACCCCCGACGCCTCCAGCAACACCACCCAGTCGGCCGGGGCCAGCGAGACCTACTACCTCTACCAGAACGGCTCGCCCCGCGGCAGCCTGCAGTCCATGGACATCGACCGCACCGGGCTGATCACCGGTCTGTTCTCCAACGGCAAGCAGCGCACCCTGGGCGCGGTGGTGCTGGTCAACTTCGGCAACCCCGCCGCCCTGGAGCGCCAGGGCGAGAACCTCTGGACCAAGACCCTCAACTCCGGCGAACCGGTCTACAACCGACCCGGTCAGGGAGGCATGGGCAAGGTCGAGTCCGGCGCCCTGGAGCAGTCCAACGTGGACCTGGCCAACGAGTTCGTCAAGATGATCAACTACCAGCGCGCCTTCCAGGCCAACAGCCGCACCATCTCCACCACCGACCAGATGTTGGCCGAGCTGATCAACCTCAAGCGCTAGCAACCCACCACCAAGCCCTTGACGCCCCGCCTGCCCGGGCAGGCGGGGCGTCAAGCTTTTGACGAGAATCGCCTGTGTGCCTCCGCCCCGGGCCAGGTTGCTTAACAGGCTGAAAACAAGTAATAATTGAAACCGGATCCACGGCGGGGCGGGTGGCACGCCCCTTGCCTCCAGTCGGGTGGACGATGGGCCCACGCCAAGGAGCGGCAAATGGACCTGGCCACTGTCATCGGTATCGTCAGCGCCTTCGCCCTGGTCATCATCGCCATGACCCTGGGCGGCAGCATATTGATGTTCATCGACATCCCCAGCCTGATGATCGTGGTGGGCGGCACCATCGGGGTGACCCTGATCAACTATCCCCTGCGCGACGTGCTCAAGCTGGTGGGCATCGTCAAGAACGTCTTCTTCCACAAGCTGGTGGCCGTGCCCCAGCTCATCGCCCAGTTCGTGGAGTACGCCACCAAGGCCCGCCGCGAGGGCATCCTGGCCCTGGAGGCCACCTTGAAGGAGGTGGACGACCCCTTCCTGGCCAAGGGCCTGCAGCTGACCATCGACGGCCTGGAGCCGGCCAACATCAAGGAGATCCTGGAGACCGAGATCGACTACATCGCCGAACGCCACCGTCTGGGGGCCGAGATATTCATGACCATGGGCACCTTCGCCCCTGCCCTGGGCATGATCGGCACTCTCATCGGCCTGGTGCAGATGCTGCAGTCCATGAACGACCCCTCCAGCATCGGCCCGGCCATGGCGGTGGCCATCATCACCACCTTCTACGGCGCGGTGATGGCCAACATGGTCTTCCTGCCCATCAGCGGCAAGCTGCGCAACCGCTCCCAGGAGGAGGTGATGATCAAGGAGATCATGCTCAACGGCATCCTCTCCATCGCCCGGGGCGACAACCCCCGGGTGATCGAGCAGAAGCTGCACAGCTTCCTGCCGCCGGCCATGCGCCAGTCGGTGTTCAAGTAGGAGGGAGCCGTGCCCCGCAAGCAGGAAGAACAGCAGGAGGGAGCGGGGATCCTGATCCTCTACACCTCCCTGATGATCCTGCTGTTGGCCTTCTTCATCCTGCTCAACAGCCTGAGCAAGATCGAGGAGGCCAAGGTGGAGGCGGTGTTCCAGTCTCTCATGGGCACCTTCGGCTTCCTGCCTGGCGGGGGCAGCCCCTTCCAGCCCGGCAAGGGCGACCTCACCAGCGTGATCAGCGCGCCCATCAATCCCGTGGACCAGGACTACATGTCCCTGCGCGGCCTGGTACGCACCCTGGGCCTGAGCGGCCAGGTGCGCCTGCTGCGCTCCCAGAGCATCAAGACCGTGGTCCTGCCCGACGTGCTGTTGTTCGAGCCCGACTCCTACGAACTCACCCCCCAGGCCCGCAACTTCCTCACCCAGGTGGCCCAGATCATCAAGGACCGCGCCTATCCCGTGAGCATCTACGGCCACACCGACGACGCCCCACCCCAACGCCCCGGCGTGGCCGACAACTGGGACGTCAGTGCGCGGCGGGCCCTGGCCGTGTTACGCTATCTGGTGTCGCAGGGAGTGGACCCGCGCCGCCTGGCCGCCTTCGGCCTGGCCGGCAACCGACCCCTGGTGCCCAATGACAGCCCCGTACACCGGCGCCAGAACAACCGGGTGGAGCTGGTCTTCGACGCGCGCGACCCCAGCATCTACCAGATCCCCGACTCCGGGGTCCCGCGCAAGCTGAACTTCCGCGGCTTCACCTTCGACCTGTTCGGCGAGGAGGGGAGCAAGGGCAAGCCCCAGCCTCCGAGCCGGAAACAGGAGGGCCCGTAGTCATGGCGCGGGACAAGGACCAGGGTGGGGGCTTCAATCCCCTGGGGTGGATGGTCACCTTCGGTGACCTCATCACCCTGCTGCTGACCTTCTTCGTGATGCTGCTGGCCATGCGCCAGCCGGAGATACAGAAGCTCAAGGCGGTGTTCGGCATCTTCGCCCACGGCGGACCGGCGCCTCTGGCCCTGAGCGACAAGGCCAAGATCCAGGACGTGCAGCGCCTCTTGGACAGTATCCGCCAGCCCACTGCCGAGGAGCTGACCAGCCCCCAGCAGGAGCTGGCCCGAAAGCTGGAACTCCCCCCCTCCCAGGAGGGGACCCTGCCCGGCGCCCTGCAGCCGGGGCTCAACCTGCGCAGCGAGAGGCGCGGCATGGTCATCACCTTGGCCAACGACTTGCTGTTCGCCCCCGGTAGGGCCGAGCTGTCGCCCCGCGCCCGCCAGGCCATCCGCCAGGCGGCCCAGATCCTGCGCTACGGCGACCAGCCGGTGTCGGTGGAAGGGCACACCGACAACGTCCCTCCCCCGGCCAAGGGCCCCTACCCGGACAACTGGTCCCTGTCCCTGGCCAGGGCGGAGGCGGTCCTGCACCAACTGATCAAAGAGGGCATCGCCCCCAGCCGACTGCGCGTGGCCGCCCTGGGCGACACCCGGCCCCTGGTGCCCAACGACACCCCCCAGCACCGGGCCATGAACCGACGTACCGAGATCGTGATCCTCATGCCCAACCCCTGAGAGGCGAGGAGAGTCTGCCATGCCCGAGATGGACGAGATGGAAGCCGCGGCCGAGGCCGAAGGCGGAGAGGACGAAAAGAAAGGCAAGAAGAAAAAGTTCCCCCTCAAGCTGATCATCATCCTGGTGGTCGGCCTGGGGGTGCTGGGCGGAGGCGGCTTCTTCGCCTACAAGTATTTCCTGGCCGGCGACGAGGAACCCGCGGCCGAGGCCCCCAAGAAGGAAGAGGCCGCCAAGGGCGAGGANGCCAAGAAGGAAGAGAAAGCCCCCGAGAAACCCGGCGCCCTGCTGGAGATGGAGCCTTTCATCGTCAACCTGGCCGACCCCTCGGGCAAACGCTACCTCAAACTGAAACTGGCGGTGGACGCCAAGGATGAGAAAATAAAACAGGAGCTGGAGGCCCGCATGCCCCAGATCCGCGACTCCATACTGCTGCTCCTCACCAGCAAGTCCTACGCCGACATCGCCCCGGTGGCGGGAAAGATCCGCCTGCGCAACGAGATACTCAAGATCATCAACCGAGCCCTGATCGGCGTGGGCTCGGTGCATGCGGTGTACTTCAGCGAGTTCGTGGTGCAATGAACCTGCTGCCATAAGGACTGGCCGCCATGAGCAAGATCCTCAGCCAGGAAGAGGTGGATGCCCTGCTCAAGGGTATGAGCGGGGGCGAGATCGAAGTCGAGACCGACACCGGCCCCGACGCCGACGGGGTCATCGTCTACGACCTCACCAACCAGGACCGCATCATCCGCGGGCGCATGCCCACCCTGGAGATCATCAACGACCGCTTCGCCCGCCTGTTCCGCACCACCCTGAGCTCGGCCCTGCGCAAGATCGTGGACATGACCACCACCAGCGTGGACATGGTCAAGTTCGGCGAGTTCATGCGCTCGCTGCCCGTGCCCACCAGCCTGCACATCTTCAAGATGGACCCCCTGCGCGGACACGCCATCTTCGTGCTGGAGTCCAAGCTGGTCTTCAACCTGGTGGAGACCTTTCTCGGCGGCACCGGCGGCGGCGAGGTCAAGATCGAGGGCCGAGACTTCACCGCCATCGAACAGCAGCTCACCCGCAAAGTGGTGATGATGGGCCTCAAGGACATGGAACAGGCCTGGAAGCCGGTCCACGACCTCACCATGATCTACCAGCGCACCGAGATCAACCCCCAGTTCGCTTCCATCGTGCCCCCCACCGACGTGGTGATCGTGATCAAGTTCGAGATGGAAATGGAACACGCCGCCGGCACCATCACCATCTGCATCCCCTACTCCACCGTGGAGCCCATCCGCAGCAAGCTCTACGCCGGCTTCCAGAGCGACCAGCTGGAGGTGGACCACGAGTGGATGCGCCGCTTCCGCGAGCAGCTCAAAGAGGCCGAGGTGGAACTCACCGTGGAGCTGGGCCGTACCCAGATCGACAGCGGCCAGCTCCTCAACCTCAAGGTGGGCGACATCCTGCAACTGGAAAAGGACGTAAGCGACCCGTTGGTCGCCCTGGTGGAGGGCGTGCCCAAGTTCCTGGGCCGCCCCGGAATATACCGCGGGGCCAAGGCCTTCCGCGTGGAGGGCTTCGTAGAGAGCCCTAGCAACACGATGGTGTGAGGCCGCTGGCCGAGGGAGAGAAGACCATGGCTGACGAGTGGGAAAACGAACAGACTGCCCCCGACCAGGACGCCGCAGAGGCATCCCTGGAGGAGTTCGGCGAGCCCGAACCCCCCAGCAAACAGCCGGCCCGCAACATCGAGTTCATCCTGGACATACCCCTGGAGGTCACCGTGGAGCTGGGCCGCACCTCCATGCTCATCAACGACCTGTTGCAGCTGGGCCAGGGCTCGGTGATCGAGCTCAACAAGCTGGCCGGTGAACCCCTGGAGATCCTGGTCAACAAAAAGCTCATCGCCCGCGGGGAGGTGGTGGTGGTCAATGAGAAGTTCGGCGTCCGCCTGACCGACATCGTCTCCCCCATCGAGCGGGTCAAGAGCCTGGCCTGAAGGAGACAGGCCAAGTGAGACCCCTGGCCGCACATGCGCTGACCGCGGCCGCCGTCCTGGCACCGGCCGCGGCCCGGGCCCAACAGGCCGCCGCACCCCTGCCCGGCGACGACCTCACCACCGCCCTGGTCAAGACCGTGGCCGGCTTGGCCCTGGTGCTGGCGGTGATGCTGGGGCTCTATTGGCTCCTGCGCCGCCTGGGCCCGGGNATCACCGGCGGCGCGGTCGGAGGCGGC
>MTPE01000070.1 GCA_002011835.1 Desulfarculaceae bacterium JdFR-95
CTCCATCCCCCGGCCCACCAGCAGGAAACACAGCTCCGGCCGGCGGCGGGCGGCCAGCCGGGCCGCGTCCAGGAAGGTGGGCAGGTCCTTCATGGGGTCGTCGCGCGCCACCCGCCCCACCAGGAGCTGATCGTCCCTCACCCCCAGCTCGGCCCGCAGGCGGGCGCGGGCCTGGGGGTCGGGGCGGAAGCGCTGCAGATCGAAGCCGTTGGGGATCACGCGCAGGCGCTCGGCGGGGTAGCCCAGGCCCTGGTGCCAATGGCGGCCGGCGCGGCTGTTGGCCACGATGGCCCGCGGCCGCCCGGAGAGGGCCACACAGGCCCGCAGCACCAGGCGGGTGCTGCCCCGGTAGCGCGACAGGTCCATGTCCGCGCAGCGCAGGGTCCACACCACCGGACGGCGCCCCGCGGCCAGGGCCGCCACCAAGTCGGCGTGGTAGAGCCAGCTCTGCAGCAGATCCGGCTCCTCCGCGCGCAACAGCGCCCGCACTCGCCGCACCGCCCGCCACAGGTGCCAGGGCCTTGGGGCCAGGCCCAGGTGGGTCACCGCAGCGCCGGCCGCCTCCAGCTCGCCGGCCAGCTCCCCCGGCTCGCCCAGGCAGATCACGCGATGGTGCACCTGCTGTGGGTCACTGGCCGCGATCAGGGCGCAGAGCTGACGCTCGGCCCCTCCGGCGCCGCTGGAGGTGATCAGGTGACACACCGTGATGGGACGGTCGGCGGATTCCATCAGGCGCTCCCGCTCAGGCCCGCTCCAGCAGGCGCTCCACCTCGGCCACCAGGGCGGGCAGCAGCTCCGAGCCGCTGGAGGCAAAGCTGTAGTCCGCGATCTCGCCCGACAGGGGGGTGGGCTCGGGGTTGATCTCCACCACCACCGCCCCCGCCCGCTTGGCCATCACCGGCAGGTGGCTGGCCGGAGCCACCACGGCCGAGGTGCCCACCACCAGCATCACCTGGCAGGAGCCGGCCAGGCCGAAGGCCGCCAGCAGGGCCCGCTCCGGGATGGGCTCGCCGAAGAAGACCACGTCGGGCTTGATCAGTCCCCCGCAGTCGCAGCGGGGAGGGATCTCCTCCAGGGAGAACTCCTCCCGCCTCCAGCGGCGGCCGCAGTCCAGACAGCACAGGTGGCGCCCGGAGCCGTGGAACTCGATCACGGTGCGGTTGCCCGCGGCCTGGTGCAGCCCGTCTATGTTCTGGGTGATCACCGCACTCAGACGCCCCAGCTCCTCCAGGCGGGCCAGGGCCTGGTGGGCGGGGTTGGGCTGCGCCCCCACCACCAGGGCGTTCAGCTCCTTGAGCATGGTCCACACCTTGGCTGGGTCGCGGCGGAAGGCCTCGATGGAGGCGTATTCCATGGGGTCGAAACGCTCCCACAGGCCCTGGCTGCCCCGGAAGGCAGGTATACCGCTGTCGATGCTGATACCCGCCCCGGTCAGGGCCACCGTGCTGTCGGCCTGGCTGATCAGCCGGGCCACCTGGGCCAGTCGTTCTTTCACTTTTCCCCCTTTCGTGTAAAATCGGGGCCAGGGATGGGCCTGTGCGGGCCGCCTGCCCCCAATGTGCTTCAAACCCGCGGGCCTTGGCAAGACCTTCGGCAAGGAGAGATGACACCATGGCCGGTTCCCAGGCGGTGCCCCTGTTGGACCTGAAGGCCCAGTGGGCCTCCATCCGGGACGAGGTGATGCCCCGGGTGGAGGAGGTATTCCAGGCCCAGAGCTTCATCCTGGGGCCGGCCGTGGCCCAGGCCGAGGAGGCCCTGGCCCGCTACCTGGAGGTGCCCCATGCCNTCGGGGTCTCCTCCGGCACCGACGCGCTGCTGTTGTCCCTCATGGCCCTGGGCATCGGCCCCGGCCAGGGGGTGGTGACCACTCCTTTCACCTTCTTCGCCACCGTGGGCTCCATCGCCCGCCTGGGCGCGCGACCCCTGTTCGTGGACATCGACCCCGACACCTACAACCTGGACCCCGCCGCCCTGGAGGCCCTCCTGGCCCGGGACGACCTGCCCGCCCCGCCCAAGGCCATCATCCCCGTGCACCTGTTCGGCCAGCCCGCGGACATGGACCCCATCCTGGAGCTGGCCCGGCGCCACGACCTGATGGTGGTGGAGGACGCAGCCCAGGCCATCGGCGCGGTCTATCCCAGCGCACAGGGTCTGCGCAAGGTGGGTTCCCTGGGCCGCACCGGCTGCTTCTCCTTCTTCCCCTCCAAGAACCTGGGCGGTGCCGGCGACGGAGGGCTCATCACTACCGCCGACGACGCCCTGGCGGAGAAGATACGCAGCATGCGCACCCACGGCTCCCACCCCAAGGAGAAGTACCGCCACCTCTACCTGGGAGGCAACTTCCGCCTGGACGCCCTGCAGGCGGTGGTGATCCAGGCCAAGCTGCCCCACCTGGAGGAGTGGTCCGCCGCCCGCCGGGCGGGCGCCGCCCACTACGACCGCCTCTTCGCGGACAGCGGCCTGGTGGGGCGGGGGCTGGTCTCCCTGCCCTATCGCGCCTGGCCCCAGGTGGAGGCCGCCCACGTCTTCAACCAGTACGTGATCCGGGTGCAGGACCGGGCTGGGCTCATGGACCACCTGCGCGCCCAGGGCATCGGCCACGCGGTGTACTACCCCACCCCCTTGCACCTGGCCGAGTGCTTCGCCCACCTGGGCTATCGCCCCGGCGACTTCCCCCACGCGGAGAAGGCCGCGGCCGAAGTGCTGGCCATACCAGTCTACCCCGAACTCAGCCCCGCCCAGCGCGAGCGGGTGGTGGAGGTGATCGCCGACTACTACCACCAGGCCTGAACTCCGGGCGCTCCGCCCCGTGATCGCCTGAAGCTCCTGTGCGCCCCGTCGTGGGCCTACCCCTGGCCTGAGCCCTGACCCTGGCCTGCACGCCTCTTCCCACCCTGACCCTGCACTCGGTGGTTTCTTGCCCCGCCGTGCCTCCACCCAGGTCTGATCTCCGGCCGCGCTCTCCTCGTCCCATTCCCGCCCGCCTCCCTCGCACTTCGGCAGCCATCGCCCCCTCTCGCCGCCGCACTCGGCCTTTGCCTCGGGTCTAGTCCTTGGCCAGCTCCTGGGCTGCGGCCAGCAGGCGCCGGGCGTGCCGGCGGGCGGTGTCGCCCCCGCCGGGGCCGGCCAGCATGCGCTCCAGCTCGGCCAGTCGTCCTGCCTGGTCCAGAGGCTCCACCCGCGTGAGGGTGCGCCCTTCCCGGCTGTGCTTGCGTACCGAGTAGTGCCGCTGGGCGAAGGCCGCGATCTGGGGAAGGTGGGTGATCACGATGACCTGGGTGTGTGCGGCCAGGCGGGCCAGTCGGCGCCCCACCTGGCTGCCCGTGGCCCCGCCGATACCGGCGTCCACCTCGTCGAACACCTGGGTGGGGGCCCGGCGCCGGGACGCCACCAGCCCCCGCAAGGCCAGCAGGATGCGTGACAGCTCCCCCCCCGAGGCGATGCGGCGCAAGGGGCGGAAGCCTTCGCCCGGGTTGGGGGCGATGTGGAACTCCACCCCCTCCAGGCCCCGGCCGCCCAGGGGGCCGGCGGGGGTGTCCAGGGCCGCGCCCGCCGGGGAGGTGAACTCCACCCGGAAGCGACAGGTGGCCAGCCCCAGCTCGGCCAGCTCGGCCTCCACCGCCCGGCACAGCTCCTCGGCGGCCTGGTGCCGGGCTCGGCTCAGCTCCCGGGCCAGGTCCACCGCCTGGGCCTGGGCCTGGGCCAGCTCGGCCTCCAGGGCCTCCAGCCGCTGATCGCCCGCCTCCAGCTCGGCCAGCTCCCGGCGCATCTCCTCCAGGGCCTCCAGGGCTGCGGGCACGTCGCCGCCGTACTTGCGCGTCAGCCGCTGGAGCTGATGCAGCCGGGCCTCCACCCAGTCGCGCCGCCCGGGGTCGAAGGAAATGCCTTCCAGATAGTCGCGCAACTCCCCGGCCAGGTCCTCGAGCTGATAGTAGAGCTCCTCCAGGCGTGCGGCCAGGGCCTCGCTGCCGGGGTCCAGGCGGGTCAGCTCGTTCAGCAGGCCCCGCACCCGACCCAGGGTCTCCAGGGCCGAGCCCTCCTCGGCCGCATACAGCCCCTCCAGGGCGCCCTGGGCCAGGGTGGCGATCTGCTCCGCGTTGACCAGCCGGCGGCGCTCGGCCTTGAGGGCGGCCGCCTCCTCCGGGTCCAGCTCGGCGGCCTCCAGCTCGGCGATGGCCTGGCTCAGCCAGGCGCGGCGCTCCTCCCTCCGGGCCAGGCCCTCCTGCAGGCGCTCGCGCTCGGCCAGCAGCCCGCGCAGGCGGGCCACCGCCCGCTCCACCTCCTCCCGCCGGGAGGCCAGGCCGGCGAAGTCGTCCAAGAGCAGCAGGTGTCCGGCCGGGCTGAGCAGCTCCTGCTGGGCGTGCTGGCCGCACAGGGAGATGAGCCGCGGGCCCAGCTCGGCCAGCAGCCCCACCGTGGCCAAGGCACCGTTGACCCGCACCTGCCCCCGCCCCCCGCGCCCCACCACCCGCCGGATCACCAGCTCGTCCTCCACCGCGATACCCTCGTCCCGCAGGCGGCGGGCCACCGCGCCCTGGGGATCAACGGCGAACTGGGCCTCCACCACCGCGGCCTCGGCCCCGGCCCGCACCAGGTCGCTGCGCGCGCGCTGGCCGGTGAGCAGCTCCACCGCGGCCAGGATGATGGACTTGCCCGCTCCGGTCTCGCCGGTGAGTACGGTCAGTCCCGGCCCCGGCTCCAGCTCCAGGGACTCGATCAGGGCGAAGTCGCGTATGTGCAGGTAGGTGAGCATGCCCGCCTGTTCTTCCGCGTCACACCGACGATATTGCCAGCAGCTCGGCCGGGGTGCAAGGGCCAGCGCCGAGGCCGGCCTGGACAGCGGCCTTGACCGCGCGCCACGCCTGCCTTATGGTGGGCGGGCAGGAGGAGGGCGCACCATGATCCTGGAGATAAACCCCCAGCATCCTCAGCCGCGGCGCATCCGCCAGGTGGTGGAGGTGCTGCGCCAGGGCGGGGTGGTGGCCTACCCCACCGACACGGTCTATGGCCTGGGCTGCGACATCATGAACAAGAAGGCCATCCGGCGGGTGCACCAGATCAAGCGCCAGCCCCTGGACAAACCCTTCTCCTTCATCTGTCCCGGCCTGGCCGAGCTGAGCCGCTACGCGCGGGTGACCAACTATGCCTACAAGACCCTGCGCCGCCTCCTGCCCGGACCCTACACCTTCATCCTGGAGGGCTCGCGCGAGGTGCCCAAGATGATGCTCACCCGGCGCAAGGAGGTGGGCATCCGCGTGCCCGACCACCCCGTGTGCCTGGCCATCGTCCACGAGCTGGGCCACCCCATCCTCTCCACCAGCGCCACCGACCCCGAAGGCCACTACTACCTGAGCGCGCGCGAGATCGCCGAGGAGCTGGGCCACCAGCTCGACCTGGTGGTGGACGGCGGCCCGGTGCCGGGCGAGCCCTCCAGCGTGGTCAGCCTGGTGGGCGACCAGCCCCAGGTGCTCCGCCAGGGCGCCGGGCCGGTGGACGAGTTTCTGTGAGGGAGGTGTCTCGTGCGTCGCATCAACCCCCAGTGGCTGCAGGCCGTGCGCAGCGGCGTCAACCCCTGCCCCTTCTTCCAGCTCCTGTCCCTGGAGCTCAAGGAGCTGGACTGGGGCCGCTCCACCCTGGAGATAGCCCTGGAGGAGAAACACCTGCAGCCCTTCGGCGTGGTGCACGGCGGGGTGCTGGCCGCCTTGCTGGATGCGGCCGGCTTCTGGGCCTGCTACAGCCAACTGGAGCCGGGCCTGGGCATGACCACGGTGGAGATGAAGATCAACTATCTGGCCCCGGCCCGCGAGGGACGCCTGGTGGGCCGGGGACGCTCGCTCAAGCTGGGACGCACCCTGGGCCTGGCCGAGGCCCAGGTGTTCGACGACCAAGGGGAGATGTTGGCCCACGGCACCACCACGGTCATGGTGATGCCCCAGATGGAGATGGCCGGCCAGGACCGGCTGCCGGCCAAATTCTTGGACTGAGACCGCGGGCAGGACCAGGCCTGCGGCGGCGATCCCCATCCCCGGTGTCACGCCGCCTCCTTATCCCGCCCCGGGCGACGCCTCCTCGACGACGCTCCCGTACAGCGGCCCCCAGCCCTCTCAGGAGCCGGCCTCTTCCAGCCGCTGCAGGATGCGCGCGGCCAGCTCCCGCGCTGCGGCCAGGTCGCGGCGGGGGTCGCCGCTGGCCACGGTGAGGTTCAGGTACACCCCGGACGCCAACAGGTGCAGCCCCGCCCCGGCCTTGAGCCCGGAGCCGCCCCAGAAGGCCTCCGCCCCCAGCCCTTCCACCGCTTGCGCCCGTTTGAGCAGCTTGCGCGTGTCGGCAAAGAGGCGGGCGGCGGAATAGCCCGCCTGGCGCAGCTCTGGGGCCAAATCCCGGTCGCACACCAGCGAGACCTGCACGAAGCGCAGTTCCCCCTCCTGCGCCGCGGGGTAGAGGCAGATGACCTGCCCCAGGGCGTTGCCCGTGACCCGGCGCTCGGCCGGGCCCACCTCCTGCCCCAGGGCCTGGGCCGCCTCGGCCCGGGTGACCAGACGGCAGGGGTCCAAGGCCGCCGCCTTGTCGGCCGGGGCCTCGGCCTCGCCGCAGGCCACCGTCAGCAGCAGCACCACCGCCACCCACCACGGCTTGCGCTTCCTCATGTCACCGGCCTCCCTCGCCCGCCAGCATACCACAGGGCGCCCGCGGCGGCAGGTCTTGATCCTCCCCGGCGATACTTCTATAATTCGCCATACATCGAAGCAAGGTGGAGGCGATGGAAGAGCTCTTGACCGTGGCCAAGGCCCTGTCCGACCCCAACCGCCTGCGCGCCCTCATGGCCCTGCAGACAGGAGAGCTGTGCCTGTGCCAGCTCATCGAGCTGCTGGGGCTGGCCCCCTCCACGGTGTCGCGGCACATGAGCCTGCTGCGCCGGGCGGGGCTGGTGGAGTCGCGCAAGGAGGGACGCTGGCACTACTACCGCCTGGCCGGCCGCCGCGCCCCCCGTCTGGCGCGCCGCGCCCTGGCCTGGGCCCGCGAGGCCGCGGCCGACAGTCCCCAGGTGCGGCAGGACGCCCGCCGCCTGCGGCGCATCCTCCAGACCCCGCGCGAGGAGTTCTGCCGCCGCTACCGCCCCGGCCGGCGCACTTCCGCCTGCGCCCGGCCCGCCCGCGGCTGAGCGGCCCCTGAGCGCCAAACCCGAAACGCAAGGAGAAGGCATGGAGCCTGGAACCAAGACCGAACGAGGGCTGAGCTTCTTCGAGCGCTACCTCACCCTGTGGGTGGGCTTGTGCATCCTGGCCGGCATCTTCCTGGGCAAGCTGGCCCCGGGGCTGGCCGCCCGCCTGGACCGCATGGCCATCTACGTGGGCGAGGCGCCGGTGGTCTCCATCCCCATCGCGGTCTGCCTGTTCTTCATGATGTACCCCATCATGGTCAAGATCGACTTCGCCGAGGTGCTCAAGGCGGGCCGCAACGCCAAGCCGGTGGGCCTGACCCTGTTCATCAACTGGGCGGTCAAGCCCTTCACCATGTATGCCATCTCCCTGTTGTTCTTGGGAGTGCTCTTCCGGGGGCTGATCGGCGCCGAGGCGGTGGACCTGGTCAAGATGCCCCTGGGCCTGGACCTGCCGGTGGGGGCCAGACACGGCGTGGGAGAGGTGGTCATGGTGGAGGGGGTGAAGATGCTGGCCGTGCCCCTGTGGCGCTCCTACCTGGCCGGATGCATCCTGCTGGGCATCGCCCCCTGTACGGCCATGGTCCTGGTGTGGGGATTCCTGGCCCGGGGCAACGACGGCCACACCCTGGTCATGGTGGCCATAAACTCCCTGACCATGCTCCTGCTCTACGGACCCTTGGGNGGCTTCCTCCTGGGGGTGGGGCGCCTGCCGGTGCCCTGGCAGGCCCTGGTGCTGTCCATCGGCATCTACGTGGCCCTGCCCCTGGTGGCGGGCTACTACTCGCGCCGGCTCATCCTGCGCCTCAAGGGCGAGGCCTGGTTCCGGGCCCGTTTCCTGCCCCTGCTCACGCCGGTCACCATCACCGCCCTGCTGGTGACCCTGGTGCTTCTGTTCTCCTTCAAGGGCGAGGTGATCCTGTCCAATCCCCTCACCATCCTCTGGATCGCCATACCCCTGTTCATCCAGACCAACCTCATCTTCTGGCTGGGCTACGGCCTGGCCCGCCTGCTGCGGCTGTCCTACCCGGATGCGGCGCCCTCGGCCTTGATCGGGGCCTCCAACCACTTCGAGGTGGCCATCGCCACCGCCACCATGTTGTTCGGCCTGTCCTCGGGCGCGGCCCTGGCCACGGTGGTGGGGGTGCTGATCGAGGTGCCGGTGATGCTGATGCTGGTCAAGCTCTGCCTGGCCACGCGCCACTGGTTCGCCCCCCAGGACCAGGCCGCCGCCCGCACCGGGGCTTGACACCCGCCACGGGGGAGAGGGCATCCTGAAAGGGAACGGATACGCATCCCGCGCCCGTCACCGAAACCAACCGCATCAGGAGAGGCGAGGACACCATGGACAAGCCCGAGCTGCTCAAGAACATCCCCTTCGCCCAGGCCCTGGAGGTCAAGGAGCTGGTGGACTACCAGGCCGGCCAGGTGGTCAGCCGCACCCTGGCCCAGAACCCCGCCCTGAGCCTCACCCTGTTCGCCTTCGACCAGGGCGAAGGCATCAGTGCCCACACCGTGGCCGCCGACGCCCTGGTGTTGGTCCTAGACGGCAGCGTGGAGATCACCATCGGCGAGCAGACCGTCACCGCCCGCGCAGGCCAGGTGGTGGCCATGCCCCAGGGCGTGCCCCACGCCCTGCAGGCCCGCGAGCGCTTCAAGATGCTCCTGTTCGTGATCAAGGCCCCCCAGCAGGCTCCGGCCCAGCTCTGAGTCCTGCAGGCAAGGACACGGCCCGCCGGCGGGATACAGGGCAGGCAGGAGATAGCAGGAGACAAGCGGCGTCCGAGCTCTCCCCAGGCGCGAGCCCCACGGGAGGAATCATCACTCCGCGGGCGGTGGGTCCCGCCCCCCCTAGTCCCACCAGGGGTCGTAGACCGCCTCCGGGGAGACCATGCCCACCTGCAGCACCAGCCGGTAGCGCCGCCAGCGGCCCTCCACCCGCATGGGCAGCACCAGGGTCACGCTGTCGTAGTAGCCGCTGGCCGCGGGCGTGGCCGCCGGCGGCACCAGGCGCAGCACTCCGTCCACCACCCGGCGGTCGGCGGGCATGAGCAGATCCTGGTAGCCCGCCCCTGGGGGAACCAGGGTGGGCCGCTGCACCGCCACCGGGCTGTACCAGCCCACGCCCCGGTGGACCAGGGAGTGCACCCCGCCGGCCACGTCCAGGTACTCCGCCCGGTTCCAGGCGATGAGCAAGGGCTGGTCGCTGCGGTTGTGCAGGGTGAGGCCGAAGCGGTAGTGGCGGTCCACATAGACCCGCACGGTCAGCGACACCGGCCCCTGGTCGAAATGGAACAGGTTGGCGTCGGTGTCGTAGTCCAGTTGATAGGACACGTCCCGCAGCTGGTCGCGCAGCTCCTCGCCGCGGTAGTAGGCCGCCTCCTGGGCCGGGGTGGCGCAGGCCGCGGCCAGGGCCAGGGCCGCGGCCGCCAGCCAGGCACACCACCCGGCCCCAGGCCGCGCAGCCTGCTCCCCGCCCCGGCTCACGAGCCCCTCCCGAAGCCGCAAGCCGGGAAACGGCAACCGCCGGCGCAGTTCTGGCAATAGCCGCCGTGGGCCAGGCGGGCGACCTTTTCCCGGTCGAAGCGCTCTCCGGCCATGATGCGGGGCAGCACCAGGTCCAGGATGGTGGTGGGGTGGAACAGGGCGCAGGCCGGCACCCCCAACACCGGCACCTCGCCCTGCGGCCCCCGCAGCATGCCCACCAGGAACATGGCCCCGGGCAGCACCGGGCTGCCGTAGACCAGGTCGAAACCGCCGGCGTCGGCGATGCCCAGGCGGGTCACGTCGTCGGGGTCCACGCTCATGCCCGCGGTGGTGATCACGATCTCGGCGCCCTCGGCCAGCAGGGAGCGGATGGCGTCGGCCACCGCGGCGCGGTCGTCGGGGGTGATGCGCACCCCCATCACCGAGCCGCCCAGGGCCT
>MTPE01000430.1 GCA_002011835.1 Desulfarculaceae bacterium JdFR-95
GCCGGGGAGGCGAGGTTCTCTACCCGGCGGGCCTCTGGACCGAGGGATGTGGCCCTTGCCGCCCTGGGCCGCGCCTAGGGCGGCAAGGGCCTGTGAGACGAGGGCAGATATTCGCGGTGGGCGGGGCGGGAAGCAGCCCGGAGCCCCGAGCGTGGAGGAAGGAAACAGCCATGGATGCCATGGAGATGCTGACGCGGGAGCAGATGCGCACCGACATCCCGGACTTTCGCGCCGGGGACACGGTGAAGGTGCACGTGCGCATCAAGGAGGGTGACAAGGAACGCATCCAGGTGTTCCAGGGCGTGGTGTTGCGGCGCCGCGGCTCGGGGCTGGATGCCACTTTCACGGTACGCAAGGTGTCCTACGGCGTGGGGGTGGAGCGCATCTTCCCCTTGCACGCGCCGGTGATCGACCGCATCGAGGTGGTGACTCGGGGTCGGGTGCGGCGCAGCCGAATCTACTACCTGCGCAACCTGCGGGGCAAGGCCGCGCGCATCAAGGAGCGCCGGCGGACCTAGGGCCATGGCGGCCCGGCGCGGCGGCCTGGAGGAGCACCTGCGCCGCGAGGGCTATACCCTGGTGGCGGGGGTGGACGAGGTGGGCCGGGGTCCCTTGGCCGGGCCGGTGGTGGCCGCGGCGGTGATCCTGCCCCTGCAGTGGGACGACCCCGGCGTGGCCGACTCCAAGTCCCTCGGCGCAGCGCGGCGCGAGGAGTTGGCCCAGGTCATCCGGGCCACGGCCCTGGCCTGGGGCCTGGGCCGCTGCGAGGCCGAGGAGGTGGACCGGCTCAACATCCACCGCGCCAGTCTGTTGGCCATGCGCCGGGCGGTGGAGGCCCTGGCGGTGGCACCGCAGTATCTGCTGGTGGACGGGCGCTTCACCCTGGAGCTGGAGCTGCCCCAGCGGGCCGTGGTGGGGGGGGATGCGCAGGTGCGGTGCATCTCGGCGGCCAGCATCCTGGCCAAGGTGGAGCGCGACCGCCTCATGTGCCAGTATCACCAGCGCTATCCCGCCTACAACTTCGCGGCCAACAAGGGCTATGCCACCCGCGAGCATCGCGAGGCCCTGCGGCGTTTCGGACCCTGTCCCATCCACCGCCGCAGCTATCGGCCCGTGGCCCAGATGGAGCTGGGGTTCAAGTGAGCGCCACGCCCTTGGGACGCGAGGCCGAGGCCCTGGCCGCGGCCCACCTGGAGCGGGCGGGACTGACCGTGCTGGCCCGCAACCTGCGCACCCCGGCCGGGGAGCTGGACCTGGTGGCCCAGGAGGGGCGCACCCTGGTGTTCGTGGAGGTCAAGGCCCGCAGCCGCGGCGACTTCGGCGCACCGGAGGAGGCGGTGGACGCGGCCAAGCAGGCTCGGCTGATACAGGCGGCGCGGGCCTATCTGGGCATGCGCGGGGGACCGCCGCCGCGTTGCCGCTTCGACGTGGTGGCGGTGGACTTCGGGGAGGGCGCGCCGCGGGTGAGGCACCTGCGCGACGCCTTTCGTCCCTGAGTAAGGACGGGCGGCCCATGGCCACGCTCTATGTGGTAGCCACGCCCATCGGCAATCTGGAAGACCTCTCGCCGCGGGCGGCGCAGGTGTTGCGCCGGGTGCCGGTGGTGGCGGCCGAGAGCGTGAAGCGCACGCGTCAGCTCTTGGCCCACCTGGGCGCGGTGGGCAAGCGTCTGATCTCCTGCCGCGAGGCCAACCGCCGCCGGGCCGCGCTCCAGGTGCGCGAGGTCCTGGACGCGGGCCAGGACGTGGCCCTGGTCAGCGACGCAGGCACTCCGGGAGTGAGCGATCCCGGCGGCTACCTGGTGCGCCAGCTGGCCGGCAGCGGACACCGCATCAGCCCCATCCCCGGCCCCAGCGCCCTGACCGCGGCGGTGAGCGTGGCGGGCTGGGCGGGGGCGCCGTTTCTGTTCCTGGGGTTTCTGCCCGCCAAGCCCGGTCCGCGCCGGCGTCTGCTGGCCCGGGCGCGGGACACGGGCTGGCCCTTGGTGATCTTCGAGGCGCCCCATCGCCTGGCCGCCACTGCGGCCGAGCTGGCCGCGCTGATGGGCGAGCGGGCGGTGGTGATGACCCGCGAGCTCACCAAGCTGCATGAGGAAGTAGCCTATACCACTTGCAGGGACTTGGCCGCTTCGGTAAAAAGCCAAGTTACGCGCGGCGAGATCACGCTGCTGGTGGCCGGGGGCGAGCCGCGGCAGGAGGCGGAAGGCCGGGAACTGGATCGGCGCCTGCAGGAAGGGCTGGAGGCAGGAGGGGAGCCCCCCAGCCGTCTGGCCCGACGGGTGGCGGCGGAACTGCGGCTTCCCCGAGACGAGGTGTACCGGCGCCTGTTGGAGCTGAAAGGCGAGCGGGAGCAGGCATAGGCGAGAGAGGNGGGCAGCAGTGGGTGACGATGGGGACAGAGTGGTGGAGCGCGAGCTGGAGGTGACCCATGCCCTGGGCCTGCATGCCCGGGTGGCGGCGCGTATCGCCGAGGCGGTCCAGGCCCTGGACTGCCGCGTCACCCTGGGCAAGGACGGCCGCGAGGCCGACGCCGCCAGCGTGCTTTCGGTGCTCACCCTGGATGCGCCCGCGGGGAGTACCCTCACCGTACGGGCGCAGGGTCCCCAGGCCGAGGAGGCGGTGGCCACCTTGGCCCGCCTGCTGACAGGAGACTTCGGAGACCAGCCGTGAGCCGCAACGGGGAGAAGCTGCTCAAGGGCGTGGGCGCCTCGCCGGGCATCGCCATCGGCCGCGCCCTGGTGTTGCCGCGGCAGCCGGCCAAGCTGGCCTACCGNTACCTGGAGGACGAGGCCGCGGTGGAGCGCGAGGTGGCCCGGNTGGACCAGGCCCTGGAGGCCACCCGCCGCGCCCTCACCGAGGCCCGCGACGCCCTGGGCCCCGAGATGAAGGACTACTCCTACATCATCGAGGCCCACCTCATGATCCTGGACGACAAGCTGATCGCCGAGCGCTCGCGCCGCCTGATCCGCGAACAGGGCATAAACGCGGAGTGGGCCCTGGCCCAGGCCGTGGGTGAGGCCCAGCGGGCCTTCGCCCAGGTCAAGGACGACTACCTGCGCGGCCGCCTGGCAGACGTGGAGTACGTCTGCGACCACATCCTGCGCAACCTGGCCGGCCAGGGGGACAACGGCCTGGCCGGCCTGCGCGAGAAGGTGATCGTGGTGGCCCACGACCTCTCTCCCGCCGACACCACCCAGATGGACCTGAGCTGGGTGATGGGCTTCGTCACCGACATGGGCGGCCCCACCAGCCACACCGCCATCATGGCCCAGGCCAAGGCCATCCCCGCGGTGGTGGGCCTGGAGCGGGTCAGCCTGGAGGTGCGCGCGGGCGACTTCCTCATCGTGGACGGCTCGGCCGGCGAGGTGGTGATCAACCCGGAGGAGGAGACCCTCCACCGCTACCGCGAGCGCCAGGAAGCCTATGCCCTCTACGCCCAGGAGGTGCTGGCCCAGGCCCATCTGCCCGCCGAGACCAGCGACGGCCACCGTCTGGTGATCGAGGCCAACATCGAGCTGGCCGAGGAAGTGGAGACCGTNCTCACCTACGGAGCGGAAGGCATCGGCCTGTACCGCACCGAGTTCTTCTACATCGTGCAGCCGGTGCTGCCCAGCGAGGAGGAGCTGTACCAGAACTTCAAGAGCGTGGCCGAACGCCTGGACGGCTCACCCGTGACCATCCGCACCCTGGACATCGGGGGCGACAAGTTCGCCAGCGCGGTGGAGCTGGCCCCGGAGATCAACCCCGCCCTGGGCCTGCGCGCCATCCGCTTCTGCCTCAAGGAGCGCCACATCTTCAAGACCCAGCTCCGGGCCATCCTGCGCGCCTCGGCCCACGGTCGGGTGCGGGTGATGTTCCCCCTGGTCTCGGGGGTGGGCGAGCTGCTGGAGGCCAAGGCCGTGGTGGAGGAGGTGCGNCAGGAGCTGGCCGCACAGGGGGTGGACTTCGACCCGGATCTGGAAGTGGGCATCATGATCGAGGTGCCCAGCGCGGTGGCCGTGGCCGACCTGTTGGCCCCGCACGTGGACTTCTTCTCCATCGGCACCAACGACCTGATCCAGTATTCCCTGGCCATCGACCGGGTGAACGAACACGTGGCCCACCTCTACCAGCCCCTGCACCCGGCGGTGTTGCGCATGGTGCGCCAGGTGGTGGAGGCCGGCCACGCCGCGGGCATCCCGGTGGCCATGTGCGGCGAGATGGCCGGTGATCCCCGCCTGGTGCCGCTGCTTCTGGGCCTGGGCCTGGACCGGCTGTCCATGAACGCCCTGGCCATACCCCGGGTCAAGCAGGTGGTGCGCCGGGTGTCCGGCGAGGTGTGGCGCCGCCTGGCCCGCCAGGCGCTGACCTATCCCACCGCGGCCGAAGTGGCCGCCTTCATGAGCCGCGAGCTGGCCACCCGCTATCCCGAGCTGTTCGAGCCCGAAGACCTGTGGGTCGGCGAGGGGAGCGGGCGACGGTGAGCGGCATCAAGCTGGTGGCGCGCAACAAGAAGGCGCGCTTCAACTACGAGCTGGGCGACCGCTACGAGGCCGGCATGGTGCTCACCGGCACCGAGGTCAAGTCCCTGCGCCTGGGCAAGGCCAACCTCACCGACGCCTACGTGCGCATCAAGGGCGGCGAGGCCTGGCTGATGTCCTGCCACATCAGCCCCTATCCCTTCGCCTCCTACGACAACCACGAGCCCGAACGGCCCCGCAAGCTCTTGCTGCACAAACGGGAGCTCAAGCGTCTGGCCGGCAAGGTGCAGGAGCAGGGCTGGAGTCTGATACCCCTGGCCATCTACTTCAAGCGGGGCCGGGCCAAGGTGGAGATCGCCCTGGCCAAGGGCAAGAAGAAGTACGACAAGCGCCAGGCCATCAAGCGCCGCGACCAGGAACGCGAGATGGCCCGGGCCTGGCGCCGGGGATGAGCTGAGGCAAGGGCCGCACCGGCAGGGGAATCGCTCCCTGCGGCCGGCTCTCTCAGGGATACCAACCGCTCTCAGGCGCTCTGCCGCCGGCCCCAAGGAGGTCGCGATGCGCATCGGCATAATGCTGCGGCACATAGGCGAGGCAGGCGGCATCGTGACCTACACCCACAACCTGCTGCGGGCCTTCCTGCGCGAGGGGCCGGAGCACACCTATTGTCTATTTTACGCCTCGCCCCAGCACCGGGGCCGCTTTCAGGGGGACAATGTGGAGGAGTACGTCCTCCCCGGGCGCAACAAGCTCCTCTGGGACCAGTGGCAGGTGCCCCGCCTGGCGCGGCGCATCGGGGTGGAGGTGATCTTCAACCCCAAGCTGTCCATCCCCCTGTTCAGCCCGGTGCCGGCCATCCTGGTTCTGCGACCGGAGCAGTTCGTGCACCCCGAGCTGTTCCGCTGGTGGGACCGCCTCTACTTCAAGAGCTTCATCCCTCTCTACTGCCGTGCGGCCCGCTTCATCATCGCCCCCACCCATGCCGCCAGCCGCGACATAGTGCGCTACATGGGTGCGGACCCGGACAAGATGGTCACGGTGCACGAGGCCGCCGGCGACCACTTCTTCGCCCCGCCGCCCCCGCCACAGGAGGTGGAGCGCATACGCCGGAAGTATGCCTTGCCCGAACGCTACGTGCTGTTCGTGGGCGGGCTCACCCCGCTGAAGAACTTCGAGCGCTTGGTCAAAGCCTTCGCCCTGGTGCGCCAGGAGGAGGACATAGAGCTGGTGGTGGTGGGATTCAAGCGCTGGAAGTTCGAGCAAGACTTGGCCTTCGCCCGCAACCACCCGGTATCCGAACACATCCATTTCCCCGGCTTCGTGGAGGACCAGGACCTGCCCACGGTCTATCGCTTGGCCACCTGCCTGTTCTTCCCCAGTATCTACGAAGGCTTCGGTATCCCGGTCTGCGAGGCCTTCGCCACCGGCTGCCCCGTGATCACCAGCAACCGCGGCTGCTCCCCAGAGGTGGCCGGGGACGCCGCGGTGTTGGTGGACCCCTTCGACGTGGAAGACATGGCCGCGGGCCTGCGCCGGGTGGTGAGCCAGCCCGCCCTGCGGGAACAACTGGTGGCCAAGGGACACAAGCGCGCAGAATACTTCCGCTTCTCACGCACTGCCCGCCAGACCCTGGAGGTGTTTGCCCGAGCGGTGTCCTGAGAGGTGGCTGCCACCATGCCCCCCTACCGACCCCCTGTCTGGCCCCGTGTCCGATAACATATGGTTTTGCTTTGTGCTTTTACTTATATACCGGAGGTGGAGGGGCTAAAGCACCAATCATAGATGGTTTTGTAGGAATTTGCTTGACAGCTTGCCAAGGCCGGGATATATAAACACATTATTCCCTATTTCTTGGCTAGCTTGCTGGGTATTTGTCACCGGTGAGTTGCCAGTGGTCGAGGGGGCAAGTCGGGTTGAGGGGGGACGCCCACAAGGCAGGGCGGCCTGTGGAGGCGCAGGCCAAGGGTGGCCGCGTGGCGGTGGCCATGAGCGGGGGGGTGGACTCCACCCTGAGCGCCTGGCTGTTGCGCGAGGCGGGCTACCAGGTGGTGGGTTTGAGTCTGCGTCTGGGGCAGGGGCCTGATGTGGGCTGGCGGGCCGGGGCAGAGGCCGCGGCCGAGCTGGGCATTCCCCACCACGTGGTGGACGTGTCCGGTGAGTTTTGGCGGCGGGTGGTGGAGCCGGCGGTGGCGACCTACGCCGCCGGACGCACCCCCAATCCCTGTGCCTGGTGTAATGCGCGGGTGAAGCTGCCCCTGTTGTGGCGCGAGGCGCAGCGCCTGGGCTGCCGGGGTCTGGCCACGGGACACTATGTCCGCCTGGAGGAGCGGGCCGGCCGTGTGGTGCTGGCCGAGGCGCGACATCGGGCCAAGAGCCAGAGTTATTTCCTGGCTCGGGTGTCGCCGGAGTTGTTGGCGGTGTTGGCCTTTCCCCTGGGTGAGCTGAGCAAGGAGCAGGTGCGGGAGATGGCCTCCCGGCTGGGGTTGTCCGCCGCCCAGCGGGCCGAGAGCCAGGACGTGTGTTTTCTACCCGCCGGCGGCTGGGACGAGCTGGTGGCCGCGGCGGGTGCGGTGCGTCCGGGGGAGATTCGGGACCAGGCCGGGCGGGTGTTGGCTCGGCACCAGGGTTTGCACCGTTTCACCGTGGGTCAGCGGCGCGGGCTGGGGGTGGCCTTGGGTTGGCCGGCGTACGTGTTGGCCATAGACGGCCAGCGGGCCACGGTCACGGTGGGTCCGGCCGAGGGCCTGTGGGCCTCGGGTCTGGTGGGGACGTCTCCCCGCTGGTATCTGCCCCAGGCTTGGGAAGGCCCTTTGCGGGTGCGGGTGCGCTATGCCTATCGCGGGGTGGCCTGCCGCGTGATCCCAGAGGGGGGACGCGTGCGAGTGGAGTTTGCTGAGCCGGTGCGTGCGGTGGCGCCGGGCCAGTTGGCCGTATTCTATGCCGGAGAGGTGATCGCCGGCTCGGCCTGGATCGAAAGGGCGTTGTTCACGGAACCATAGGGATTCGGCCCGGGCAGGGACGCGGGGTTGCCTTGCCCGGCGGCGCGAGTCCGGGGTGGGTTTATCGCTTTAGCAAAGGATGGTGGCACATGAAGCTGTCAACCAGAGGACGGTATGGGGTGAGGGCGATGTTGGAGCTGGCCATGCATGGGGGCAAGGGGCCCATTCCCTTGCGCGAGCTGGCCAGCCGGCAGGAGATCTCTGCCAAGTATTTGGAGCAACTCCTCATCCCCCTGAAGGGTGCCGGGTTGGTCAAGAGCGTGCGTGGCGCCAGGGGGGGATACCTGTTGGCCAAGCCCAGCGACCAGATCTCCCTCTATGACATTGTGCGGAGCCTGGAGGGGCCCCTTGCCCCGGTGGAATGCGTGCAGGACCCCAACTACTGCGACCGGGTGGGCGGCTGTACCGTGCACCTGGTGTGGGGCGAGATGGGGGCCATGCTGGTAGACTTCCTCTCCAACCTGACCCTGGCCGACATGGTCAGGCGCCAGAAGGAGAAGGACCGCGTGTGTCAACCCGAGGTGGCCCAGGCGGCCAGCTAGTGTGGGAGAAGACGAGTTGCTACGCACTATCGAGGAGATCAACCAGAAGATAAAGTCGGGCAAGGTGGTGGTGGCCACCGCCGAGGAGGTGGTGGAACTGGCCCGGTCCGAAGGAGTCAAGGCCGCGGCCCGCAAGGTGGACGTGGTGACCACCGGCACCTTCGGGCCCATGTGTTCCTCTGGGGCCTACTTCAACATCCCCCAGGCCACCCCCAAGATCAAGTGCGGCGGCGGCCGGGTGACCATGAACGGGGTTCCGCTGTATTCCGGTTGGGCCGCGGCCGACCTCCTGTTGGGCTGTACCGCCCTGCCCGACGACGACCCTCGCAATGCGGTGTTCCCGGGCCTGTTCAAATACGGCGGGGCCCACGTGATCGAGGAGCTGGTCTCGGGCCGCAAGGTGGTGCTGGAGGCCCGGGCCTATGGCACCGACTGCTACCCGCGCAAGGAGCACCGCGTGGAGCTGGGCCTGGAGGACTTCAACAACGCGGTGATGTTCAACCCCCGCAACGCCTACCAGCTCTACAACGTGGCCGTGAACCTGGGCCAGCGCACCATATACACCTACATGGGCGTGTTGCGCCCGCGCCTGGGCAATGCCAACTACTCCACCACCGGCGCCCTGAGCCCGNTGCTCAAGGACCCCTACCTGCGCACCATCGGGATCGGCACCCGTCTGTTCCTGGGNGGCGGGGACGGCTATGTNGTCTATCACGGCACCCANCACGTGGCCCAGCCCGAACGCGACGACAACGGCCTGCCCTTGAAGCCTTCGGCCACCTTGGCCGTGATCGGCGACCTGCGAGGCATGAGCAGCGAGTATCTGCGCGCCGCCTCCATCACCGGCTATGGCGTGTCCCTGTCCGTGGGCCTGGGAGTGCCCATCCCCATTCTGGACGAGGAGATCATGGCCACCGCGGCCNTGGGCGACGACCAGATCACCTTCCCCGTGATCGACTACTCCGAGGCCTATCCCCTGGGGCGTCCNGGCTCCCTGGGCCGGGTCTCCATGGCCGAGCTGATGACCGGCCACATCGACATCGACGGCAAGAAGGTGCCCACCGGCTGCCTGGCCTCCCGGGTCAAGGGACGCCAAGTGGCCGCCGAGCTCAAGCGTCGCATACAACAGGGCAAGTTCCTGCTCACCCGGCCGGTGGCCCCCCTGCCCGGGGCCGAGCTGGCCGAGGGCTGATACCGGCCAAGGAGGTCGTCGTGGTCAAGAAGAAGATGGTGTTTTCCTTTCCTCCCACCTTGGTGGAGGAGCCGGTCACCTATCGCCTGATCAAGGACTTCGATCTGCAGGTCAACATCCTGCGCGCCACGGTGCGTCCCCGCGACCGCGGCCGCATGGTGGTGGAACTGCGGGGCGAAAAGGACAACCTGGAAAAGGCCCTGGACTTCCTGGAGGAACGGGGGGTGCAGGTGGACCCCCTGGTGCAGGAGATGCGACACCTGGGCGAGCGCTGCGTGCATTGCACCGCCTGCACCGCACTGTGTCCCACCGGGGCGCTCAAGGTGGACTCCGACTCCCGCGAGGTGTCCTTCGATCACACTGCCTGCATCATCTGTGAGGCCTGCATCCCGGCCTGCTCCTACGGTGCCCTGGAGAGCCAGTTCTAGGGCTGCCGGCTCCTGACGAGGTCTCTGTACGAGACGGCCTCCGCCCTGCTCACAGCGTGAGCAGGGCGGAGGCCGTCTTTTCTGCACCCTGTCCCGGGGCGGGCGCTAGAAGTCCTCGAAGTCCTCGTCCTCGTCTTCCAGG
>MTPE01000416.1 GCA_002011835.1 Desulfarculaceae bacterium JdFR-95
CGGCCACGGCCAGGGTGCTCACCCCGACTACTACGCCCAAGTACCAGGCCCCCTTGAGCGGCGCGCCTCCGGCCAGCAGCCAGGCCCCGGCCGCGGCCGCCACCAGGGCCGAGCCATAGGTGCCCGGAGCGCCAGGCAACATCCCCACCCCCAGGCTGACCAGCCAGGCCAGAGGTGAGCGCAGGGGCATGGAATACTGCTGCTGGTGAGCGGTCATGGTTTTTGGGCTCATCCGGCAAATGGTGGGGTGACAAACACCTTGGGATTGCAGCCCTGGCCGTCAGCCCAGGAGATGGGATGATGTTTCATCGTCTTTGCGGGAAAAGGGATATGGTTCCGCCCCAGGACTACAACCGACAATACCGGCGCCATGAATCCGTCCTGCATCCCTTTTCATATCACTTTTCTCGCAAAGACGAGCGCACGATTTTGTTCATTCCGGGCCGGCCCGATCAAGGCCATGAGCCCATCAGGGTGGCCAGGGGCCAGCTTTGACAGGGCCGGCCCGGAATGATTCTACCACCACCCCGGCGTTTGCCGGATGAGCCGGCTTTTTCTCCCCCTCCCTGCCTCCCACGCCGGGGAGGGTGTGTCAAGCCCGGGTTGACAAGGCAGGCGTGATGTGCTGGGTGTGGGGGAGTGCTCCNCAACCCCCACCAATGGGAGGTGACCATGCCGCGTAGGCACGTGCGCCGCGTGTGGATGCTTTGGCTGCTGGTTTGTCTGGTTTGGGGCTCGTTGGTGGCTTCCCCCCCGCCTGGCCTGGCGGGGCAGGAGTTTTCCTTCGTGGTGATGGGCGACACCCGGGGCGAGCCCTTCCTGGCCGGCGGTCGGGCCCAGGCCGCGGAGCTGCGCCGGGTGGTGGCGGAGCGATTCCGCGCGCCGTTCCGCCTGGTGTTCGACCCGGTGACCGGCGAGCTGGCGCGGGTGGAGGTGGCGGCGCATCGGGGCAAGGAGCCGGCCACCATCGTATATCGGGAGGGCTGCCCGGTGATGATCCTGCGCGGCCGGGGCCAGGGGGCGCGGGTGGTGATGCGCCGGGCGGGCCGCGACTGGGTGCTGGCGCGGGTGGCGGCCGCCCTGCAGCGGGCGGTGCGCTACGGCCGAGGGCCGGTGCTGGTGGTGCACACCGGCGACCTGATCATCTGGGGCAAGCAGGGCGAGCGACTGGACACCAGCCCCTTCTGGCAGGACCTGGAGAATCGGCTCCTGCTGCGNCTGCCCCCGGTGGAGCCGGGCTTTCCCCTGCCGGGGCGGTTCTTCCCCGCGGTGGGCAACCACGAGACCTGGGGCGACAAGGGGCTGAAGGGGCTCACCACCACCCTGCCCTACCTGAGTCGCCTGGGCTTCTCGCCCCGGCGGCGGATCTACAGTTTCCGCTACGGGGCCAGCCGCTTCATTTTCCTGGACTCGGGTGGCTATCGCAAGGGCCGCATGGGTTGGTGGTCTGAGAACCCGCCCTTTGCCGCGCAGATGGCGCAACTGAAGCGCTGGCTGGAGCAGGCGGTGGCCGAGGGGTCGCGCCAGGTGTTCATCGTGTACCACAAGCCCTCCTTCTGCCAGGCGGGCCACGGCGCCCTGCCCTCGGGACACAACCCCCACCCCTACATCCGGCCCTTTGCCCGGCGCCTGAGCATCACTGTGCTGAACGGCCACGTGCACACCACCGAAGCCTACCAGGTGGACGGGGTGCGCTACCTGGTGCTGGGCGGGGGTGGCGCGCCCCAGGTGTTCTCAACCCACCCCCGGCCCGGCTATCCCCCGGAGCTGTACTGGCGGGGCCGGCCGCGGGTGGAGGAGTACAACTACGCCGTGATCACGGTACGGGGCCAGGGCGAGCCGGAGATACGCATACACCGCTGGCGGCCGGGCGATGTGGCCCGTCCCCTGGGGGTGGCGATGTGGCCCTTTGCCCCGGCGGCGCGCTGAGGAGAGGGGCGGGTGAGCGAAGCAGCCCTGGTGATCGCAGCCTTGATGGCCGATGCCCTGCTGGGCGACCCACCGTCCTGGCCGCACTTGGTGCGGGTGATGGGCTGGGGGGTGTCCCGTCTGGAGTCCTGGGCGCGGCGTGGGTTCTCCACCCCTTTTGGTCTGCGGCTGGCGGGGGGGCTGATCACCCTGGCGGTGGTGGGGGGCTCTGGGCTGGCGGCCTGGGGGCTGTTGGCCCTGGGGTGGTGGCTTTGGCCGCCGGTGGGTTGGCTGGTGGGATTCACTTTGTCCTTCCAATGTATCGCCGCGGGCCAGCTCTGGCGCGAGGCACGGGCGGTACTGCGGCCCTTGGAACGGGGCGAGCTGGAGGAGGCGCGGGCGCGGCTGGCCCTGATCGTGGGGCGGGAGACCGCCTCGCTGGACGCGGCCGGGGTGCGGCGGGCGGTGATCGAGACCGTGGCCGAGAACTTCAGCGACGGGGTGGTGGCGCCGCTCGTTTACTTGGCCTGGCTGGGGCCGGCCGGAGCGGTGGCCTACAAGGCGGTCAACACCCTGGACTCCATGCTGGGCTATCGCCAGGAGCCCTACCGGGACCTGGGTCTGGTGCCGGCGCGGGTGGACGACGTGGTCAACTGGCTGCCGGCGCGGGTGAGCGGGTGGCTGTTGGTGGCGGCTGCGGCCCTGGCCGGTGGGGATGCGCGGCGGGCGGCGCGGGTTCTGTGGCGCGATCACGGGGCGCACGCCAGTCCCAATGCCGGCTGGCCCGAGGCGGCCATGGCCGGGGCCTTGGGGGTGCGTCTGGGCGGTCCCAACCGTTATCACGGGAGGTGGGTGGACAAGCCCTGGCTCAACCCCTCGGCCCCGGACCCGGCTTCAGGGGATGCAGCCGCGGCCTTGCGNCTGCTGGTGGTGGGGACGGTGTTGGCCGGCGGGCTGGCCGTGTTGGGTGCCTGGTGGGGCTGATATGGGCAGGGGCCGATTGACCACGCTCAACCCGAGCAGATACAATAACAAATAGGGCNATCGTGGTCTTCCGGGGTGGGTATCAGCTTCCTGCTTCCTCTCCGCAGAGACTGAGGAACACACCTTGTCAGGTCTCAGAATATTGGTGGTGGACGACTCGGACATGGCTCGTCTCCATGCCGAGCGCATGGTTTCCCAACTGGGCCACCAGCCGGTATCGGTGGCCAGCGGCGAGGAGGCGCTGGCGGTCCTGGAGCGGGAGACCTTCGATCTGGTCCTGTGCGATTTGGTCATGCCGGGGATGGACGGCTTGGAGCTGTTGCAGCTGGTTCGTTCCCGCGGCTGGGAGGTGCCCTTCATCCTCATGACCGCGCATGCCACGGTGGAGAGCGCGGTGGAGGCCTTGCGGGCGGGTGCGGACGACTATCTTCCCCGGCCCTTGGACGTGCAGTTGCTGGCCCACCGTCTGGAGTCGGTCATTCAGCGCCGACAGTTGCAGGAGTCGCGGGAGCAGCAGAAGCAGCTGGAGGCCGTGTTGGCCACGGCCGGAGCGGCGGCCCACGAGATGAACCAGCCCTTGACCACCCTGCTGGCCTCGGCCGAGTTCATCGCCCGTGTGGAGGAGCCCGCCCGAATCAAGGCCCTGGCCGCCACCATCGCCGAGCAGGCGCGGCGTCTGGGCCAGGTGACGCGGCAGTTGGCCCAGGTGGTGCGCTATCAGACCAAGCCCTACCTGGACGGCCGCGAGATCCTGGACCTGGAGGCCTCCAGCCGCAAGGAAGACAAGTCCTCTCCTGAATAGGGACCTGGGTTCCACCTTTTCGGGTGGGCGCTGAGGGGTGGTGAAGTCATGGCCTCTGTCCGGCTGCGATCGCAAGAGAGCCGGAGAGACCAACGGCTTTCCCCCGCGAGCCCTGAACCGGGGGTGTGGGTTTCGAGGCTTTGGCCTTGCCGGCCGGTCTGGTGGGGCCCTAGTCCATGATCTTGACGAAGGTACGGTCCCTGAGCTCTTTCATCCACTTGCGGTAGCGGCGCTCCAGGGCCTGTTTCTCCAGGTGCTGGCGGATCTGTTCCTTGACCTGGGCCAGGGGGATGGTGCTCTCGCCGCTGCGCTCCAGGAGCTGNANGAANACGTAGGCGCCGGGGATCTTGAGCACGGGGCTGATCTGGCCCGGCTTGAGGGCCCCCAGGGCCTGGCGCATCTGGGGCATGAGGTCACGGGAGGCCACCGGCCCCAGCTCGCCGCCGTCGGCCGCGCCGGGCCCTTGGGAATACTTGCGCGCCAGCTCGGCGAAGTTGCCCTTGGCCACGGCCTCGGCGCGCAGCTTCTCGGCCTTCTGGCGTATGGCCTCCTCGGTGGCGGCCGAGGCCTCCGGGGGGACCTTCAGGAAGATCGCCCGCAGGCGCACNTGGTCCATTTGCCGGAACTGGTCCAGGTGCTTCTTGTAGAACTCCTCCACCTGCTCGTCGCTGATCACCACCTGGCTCTTGACCTGGCGGTTGAGAAGCTTTTGTTTGAGCAGGTCGTGTTTGAGCTGGCGGCGGTATTCCTCGGGGGTGAGGCCCTGGCGGCTGAGCTGGGCCAGGAAGGTGCGTTCGTCGATGCGGTTGGCCTTCTTGATCCGCTGGATGAAGGCCTCCAGCTCCTGGGGGCTCACCTTGATCCCCAGGCGTTTGACCTCCTGGGCGAAGAGCTTGTCCTCGATCAGGCGCTCCAGGGCCACGCGGCGCAACTGCTGGGGGGTTATGTCCAGGCGGCGGGCGCCGGAGGCGGCCATCTGGGCCTGCATGGCCTTGACCATGCGCTCCAGTTCCAGGGAGGTGATGATGTCGTCCCCCACCACGGCCACCACGCGGTTGGTCTCCTGGGCCGCGGCGGGAGGCAATAGACACAGGCCGGTGAGGGCCAGCAGGCACATCAGTGACGAGAACAGACGCATGGTCACCTCCCTGGTGGTCGAAGCCGTCCTTGATCCAGGAAGCATTGATTGTACTCCACTTTGGCCTGGCTGCGCAGATCGTTCACCCACTGGGCGGCCAGGCGTTCCATCTTGGCGGCGGCCAGGTGGTGTTGTATGCGACCTGCAGCCGTGGCCAGGTCTCCTGGCGAGGCGGGGCGCTTGGCCAGCAGCTTGACCACGTGATAGCCGTAGTCGCTGGCCAGGGGGCCGGCCAGGCTGCCGGGTTTGAGGGCGAAGATCTTGTCCTCCAGGGCGGGGGGCATGTGTCCCCGGCTGAGCCAGACCGGCTCGCCGCCGTCCACCAGGGGTGCTCCCAGCTCGGCAGCGGCCCGGCCCATGTCTTCGCCGGCGGCTACTTTTTGCACCAGGCGCCGAGCCAGCTCCCGGGTGGGGAGCACCGCATGCTGGGCCAGGACCTGTTCCGGTCGGCGGAACTGGTCGCGGTGGGTCTGGAAGTATTGCCTCACCTCCTGGGGTGTGATGCACACCTTGGGGGAAAGGACCAGCTCCAGGGTCTTCTGTACCAGCAGGCGTCGGGCCAGGGCGGTGCGCCATTGGGCGTAGCCGATGCCGTGCACGGTGAGGGCCCGTTCGAAGTCGCTGTCGCTGAGGCCCTGGCGCAGGCGGGTCTCCTCGGCCTCCAGCTCTTCGGGCTCCAGGCTGATGCCCAGCTCGCGGGCCCGGGCCATGACCAGCCACTGGTCCACCAGGGTGTCCACCACCTGGCGGCGCAAATCGGGAGAGAGCAGGCGCGGGTCCCCGCCCAGGCCCATGAAGGCGGCCTGGGCCTTGAAGTCTTCCAGGCCGATGGCCTGGCCGTCCACCGTGGCCACGGTCTTGCCGCCCCCTCCGGGCTGGGAGCAGGCCGCGGCCAATAGCAGACAGACTGTGGCCAACCAACGCATCCCGCCCCTTGTTACCATCGCCCCCTCCTCATGACAAGGGGCTGTCGCCTTGGCCGGCGATGTAGGCCAGGAAGCGTCCCGCGGTCTGCAGGGGGTCGTCGCGGCCCGGCAGGGAAAGGCTCANCTTGCCGTCGGGATACACCTGGACCCGTTGCGGTTCGCGCTCGGCCAGGCCCAGCAGGCGNTGCAGGTCCACACGGGGGCTGTGGGTGAAGTGCACCACCATGCGCTGGGGGGTCAGCTCCAGGCGCACGGCCAGCATGCGCCGCATCTGGGTCTTGAGCTCCACTGCGGCCAGGAGGTTCTGCACCGGGGCGGGCGGAGGGCCGAAGCGGTCGCTCAGCTCGGCGGCGATGGCCTGGACCTCCTCTTGGCTGCGGGCCAGGCTGAGGCGCTTGTAGAGGGACAGGCGCACCTGGGGATCGGGCACGTAGTCGGCGGGCAGGTGGGCGGCCATGGCCAGGTGCAGTTCGGGTTCGGGGCCTTCGGGTGGGGCCTGGCCCTTCATGCGGGCCACGGCCTCCTCCAGCATACGCAGGTAGAGCTCGTAGCCCACCTCGGCCACGTGTCCGCTCTGCACCTCGCCCAGCAGGTTGCCCGCGCCGCGGATCTGCAGGTCGTGCATGGCGATGGAGAAGCCGGCCCCCAGGTGGGTCAGGTCCATGAGGGCCTTCAGCCGCTTGCGCGCCTCGCGGCTGAGGCTGGTCTCGCTCTTGATGAACAGGTAGGCATAGGCCCGGCGGCCGCTGCGGCCCACCCGGCCGCGGAGCTGGTAGATCTGGCTCAGGCCCAGGCGGTCGGCGTGGTTGATGATGATGGTGTTGGCCCGGGGGATGTCCAGGCCGCTCTCGATGATGGTGGTGCAGACCAGCACGTCCAGCTCGTGGCGCACGAAGGCCAGCATGACCCGCTCCAGGGCCCGCTCGCCCAACTGCCCGTGGGCCACCCCCACCCTGGCCCGGGGCACCAGGCGCTGCACCAGCCGCGCCATACGGCCGATGTCGGCCACCCGGTTGTGTACGAAGAAGACCTGNCCNCCGCGCTCCAGCTCGCGCTCGATGGCCTCGCGCACCGCCCGGGGGGAGAAGGGGGCCAGGTAGGTCTTGATGGCCTGGCGGTCGGCCGGTGGGGTGTTGATGATGCTCAGGTCGCGGATGCCGGACAGGCTCATCTGCAGGGTGCGGGGGATGGGGGTGGCGGTGAGGGTGAGCACGTCCACCAGCTTGCGCATCTTCTTGAGCTTCTCCTTGTCCGCCACCCCGAAGCGGTGTTCCTCGTCCACCACCAACAGCCCCAGGTCCTTGAACACCACGTCCTTCTGCAGCAGGCGGTGGGTGCCGATGATGATGTCCACCTTGCCCTGGGCCAGCTCGGCCAGGATGGCCTTCTGCTGGGCCGGGGTCTTGAAGCGGCTCAAGGAACGCACGATGAGGGGCTCGTTGGCCAGGCGCTCCTGGAAGGTCTGGTAGTGCTGCTCGGCCAGCACGGTGGTGGGGACCAGGAAGGCCACCTGGCGGCCGCTGGTGGCCACCAGGTAGGCGGCGCGCAGGGCCACCTCGGTCTTGCCGAAGCCCACGTCGCCGCAGACCAGGCGGTCCATGGGCTTGGGCCGGCACAGGTCGGCGATGACCTCGGCGATGGCGCGGGCCTGGTCCGGGGTCTCCTCATAAGGGAAGGCGGCCTCGAACTCGCGGAAGGCCTGGTCGGGCGGGGGGTAGGCGTGGCCCTTGAGGAAGCTGCGCGCGGCGTACAGCTCCACCAGGTCGCGGGCGATGGCCTCCACCGCCTTCTTCACCCGGCGTTTGGTGCGGGCCCAGCCCTTGCCGCCCAGGCGGTCCAGGCTGGGTGGGTTGTCGTCCGGGCCGCGGTACTTGCTGATCAGGCCCATGCGGTCGGCGGGCAGGTACAGCTTGTCCCCGCCCTGGTAGGCGATGACCAGAAAGTCGCTCTCGGCCGCGCCCACGGTCATGGTGGTCAGCCCTTGGTACTGGCCGATGCCGTGGTCCACGTGCACCACGTAGTCGCCGGGGGCCAGGTCGTCCAGGGCGGCCAGGGCGGCCGACAGGCGCGGGGGGGCCTTGTGGCGCACCACGCGCACCGCGCCGAACACCTCGTCCTCGGTGACGAAGGTGACCGGCATCTCCGCAGGAGAGAACCCGGCCGACAGCGCCCCCTCCAGGAGGAACAGCCCGCCCCGGCCCTTGAGCTCGGCCTGGGCCAGGGTGCTACACACCGCGGCCTCGCGGCCCCGCTCGCCGAAGATCTCGGCCAGGCGCTTCACCTGGGAGCGGGAGCGGCACACCAACACCACGTCGCGGCCCTCCTCGGCGCGGGCCGCGGCCCACTCCAGGAAGCGGGGTATCAGCTCGCCCGCCCCGCCCTTGCCCAGCTCGCTGTGCAGGCCGCGGTGCAGGGTGGCGCGCAGGGCCACGGGTGGTCCGGCCAGCTCGGCCTCCTCCGGGTCGGTCAGGGCCAGGGCCTTGCACATGAGCCGGGGCCGCTCCCGCAGGCGCTGGGCCACCTGTTGGGGGGTGCGGCGCAGCATGGGTGGAGGCAGAACCACCCTGCCCTCTTCCCGGGCCTGGGCGAACTCGGCGGCCAACTCCTCGGCCTCGGCCTGCAGGCGTTCCTCCACCTGGGCCGGCTCCACCACCGCCAGGCGGCAGTCCGAGGGCAGGTAGGCGAACAGGTCGGCCGCAGCCGGGTAGTAGAGGGGCAGCAGCGACTCCAGGCCGGTGAAGGGCGCACGCAGCTCCATGCGCTCCACCAGCTCGCCCAGGCGCCGGGCGCTGAGTCCCTCGCGGGCGGCCAGCTCTCGCAGGGCCTTCACCGCCCGCCGGCAGGCTTCTGGGGACAGGTCCACGGGATGGCAGGGGATGAGGGTGGCCCGGGGCAGGGTCATCTGCGAGCGCTGGTCGTTGGGGTCGAAGCGGCGCAGGCTCTCAATGGTGTCGCCGAACAGCTCCACCCGCACCGGATCGTCCAGCAGGGGGCCGAAGAAGTCCACCACCGCCCCTCTCACGGCGAAGTCGCCCACCTGCTCCACCAGCGAGACCCGGCTGTAGCCGCCTTGCAAGAGGGCCTCCACCAACGCATCGCGGTCGATGGTGGCTCCGGGCTCCAGGGTGAGCGTCCGGTCCAGGAGGTACTCCGGCGGGGGCAGGCGCGGGGTGAGCCCGCGGGTGGAGGTGACCACNACCAAGGGCCGGGNCTCCTCGATTAGCTCCCACAGCACGGCCAGACGCCGGGCGGTGACCTCGGGCGGGGGGTCGAGCTCCTGGTAGGGCGAGACCTCGTAGGCGGGATACAGCCGCACCGGACAATGGGGGCCCTCCAGGAAGAACTCCAGGTCGCGGGCGGTCTCCTCGGCCAGGGCCAGGGTGGGGCAGACCACCAGCCAGGTGGAGGGTCGGGCCTGCCAGGCCCGGGCCAGGGCGAAGGCCCGCGCTGCGCCCTCCACCCCGGTGATCAGGGCCACACCCTGCCGTTCCAGGTGTTCCAGGGCGGCCTCCAGGCCCGGCCCCGTCGGCCAGGGTCCGCCGGTCTCTGGCGGGGCATCTGCTGGAAATGCCTGCTCAATCACAAGCGAACCCTCTCCCTTGTGACTAACGTCGGGCTGTTGTGCCCGACCAGGCCCTCCACGGATATTCAGGCGTAACCGTTTAAAATCAAAAAGCTAATATCAAGCGTAACAATTTTCGACCAGTAGTGGGAAAATACCCAGGGGCCGCAAGGCAGAAACTTTGCACAGGGTGGCCACAGTCTGAGGACAAGTATGCTTCGGGCAATCGAAAAGGCAAAATCACCTTCTGAGGCGGCTTGCGACCTGCAAGGCAAAGATAGCCCAGCCCTTGCGGCCCGGCAACCCTGGGAGGCGCGAGGTGGCGG
>MTPE01000145.1 GCA_002011835.1 Desulfarculaceae bacterium JdFR-95
TTGCTGCGCGTGATGTCGGTCACCACCATGAAGGCGTTGACCAGGCGGCCTTGTTCGTCCACGTCCACCCGCGGCGAAACCAGGGCGAACACCCGGCCCCCCTCCTTCTTCTGGAACACCAGCTCGAAGGAGCCCTCGCCTTTGCGGCGGCCTTCCGCCCAACAGCGCTCGAAGTGTTCGCGGTTCTTACGGTCCAGGAACTTGGTGAAGGGCTGGCCGGTGACCTCCTCGCATTGGTAACCCAACATCTCGCAGAACTTGGCGTTGCAATACTGCACCGTGCCGTCGGGGTTGAGGATGGTCAGCCCCTCGTTCATGGTCTCGACCAGGTTGCGGAAGCGCTCCTCGGTCTGGCGGCGGGCGGCCTCGGCCTCCTTCACCGCGGTGACGTCGCGCATCACCACGATGTTGCCGATGTGGTTGCCTTCGTCGTCGTACAGGGGAGAGGTGTTCAGCTCCACGTTGAGGCGTCGGCCGTCCTTGGTCAGCCGTACCGTCTCGAAGCGGGCCACGGGCAGACCCTTGCGCATGTGACGGATCTTCTCCCGGGTCTCTTCCAGGGCCTCGGGAGGCACGAACTGGACCTTCTGCTCCTCGATCTCCTTGGCCGACCAGCCGAAGGTCTCCTTGAAGGCCCGGTTGCTGGTGATCACCCGGCCCTTGAGGTCGTAGACCACGGTGGGATCGGGCAGGCGGTCCAGGAACAAGCGGTAGCGCCACTCGCTCTCGCGCAGGGCCTGCTCGGCCTGCTTGCGCTGGGAAATGTCCTGGATCACGCCCACGATGCCCGCCGGTTTGCCCTGGGCGTCGGTATAGACCGCCTTGTTGATGATCACGTCCCGCAAGGTGCCGTCGGCATGGAGCACCTTGGACTCGTATTCCACCGCCTTGCCCTCGGCCAGGAGACGGGCGTCCATCTGGAAGTGGGCCTCGGCCAGCTCCTTGCCCACCAGGTTGACGGTGCTCTTGCCGATGATGTCCTTCTTCTCCACCCCCGAGAACTCCAGGAAGGCCCGGTTGCAGTCGATGTAGTTNCCGTTCAGGTCCTTGATGAAGACGGGGTTGGGGATGGCGTCCATGAGCTGGCGCATCAGGATGAACTGCTCGCTCAGGGTCTTCTCCGCCTCCTTCAGGGCGCTGATGTCGCGCGCCACGTGTACCACGCCCTGGAGCCGGCCCTGGTTGTCGAACAGAGGGGAGGTGGTGACCAGCATGTAGGCGTTCAGGCGGTCTTCGTAGAGCATGCGGGCGTGTTCGCGGTGGTCCTCCAGGGTGCTGGTCAAGGGGCACTCCTCGCGGGGGGAGTCGCTGCCGTGGATCACCTCGTAGCAGTAGCGTCCGATCAGCTCTTGGGGCTCTTTGCCCAGGCGGCGGGCAAAGGCGCGGTTGATCCGTACCAGGCGGTAGTCGGGGTCGATGATCGCGATCAGGTCGGGCACCGCGTCGAAGGTGCGTTCCCACTCCTGTTTGGCCGCCTCCAGTTGCCGGGTGCGGCGGCGCACCCGCTCCTCCAGCTCGCGCTGCGAGGCCTCCAGCTCGTCCCGGGCCCGCTTCAGCTCGGTCACGTCGCGGGCGATGCCCTGCAGCCCCAGCAGGTGTCCCTCGCTCCTGAGGGGGTAGAGGTGGTGTTCCAGCCAGGTGGTTCCGCCGTCCTCCTTGTCCTTCGGCCCCGGGGCCAGGATGTGGATGGCCGGGCTTTGCTCCTGCAGGTGTTGCTCCAGCTCGGTTCGCATCTGCTGACGGTGGTCGGGTCGGGTCAGGGCGGTCACTTCTTGGCCCAGCAGGTCTTCTCGCTTCAGGCCCAGGAGTTCCTCCACCGAGGGGCTGATGTAGATGATGTGGGCGCTCTCGTCCAGGCGATAGATGACGTCCTTCATCTGCTCCACCAGCTGGCGATAGCGCCTTTCGCTCTCGGCCAGGCGCAGCTCGGCCTGCCGACGCTGGATGGCATAGCTGATCACCCGGNCCAGGAGAGAAGGCAGCAGCTCGGTCTTCTCCAGGAAGTCCTGGGCNCCGAAGCGCAGGGCGTTNCGCGCCAGCTCGGCCTCCTTGCGTCCGGTGAGGATCACGATGGGCAGGGTGGCGGAGCGCTTGCGCAGGCGTCTCACCGTGTCCAGCCCTTCGCTGTCAGGGAGGTAGAGGTCCACCAGGGCGACGTCGAAGTCGTCCTGATCCAACATGCGCAGGGCGTCCCCCAGGGTGACGACCAGTTTTATCTGGTAGACGCCCGCCTTGTGTCGCCGCAGCATCTCGCCCACCATCTCGGCGAACTGCTGGTCGTCCTCCACGAACAAGACCCGGATATGGTTGGCCTCCATGACACACCACCTCGACTGAGACTGGCTCTTTTAGCCCTATCACCCCGTTCCAGGGGAATCACGACAGACCTTCCGCGGCGCCACGGGCTCAGGGTTGGCTGCACCACCCGGAGCAGATGCGCGGAAGAGGATTCTTTGCCCACACGTATCCGGCCGCCCGCCCACAGCGGTGGGCCAGGCTAGGTGGCTCCGCTGGCCTGGGATGAAGGGGGCAGGGACCGCCGGTCACAGATGTGAGCGGTGGTACAGGAACCAAAGGCCGCTTCGGCAATGAGAGCAACCATGTCTTCCCCCCCTGAGCAGCCTGGACTCACATCGACTCACNGCTACATTGTAGCACGTGGACTCCGAAAAAGGCGTGGGTGGATCCATTCCCGCCCACAGGGGAACAGACCGCGCCAAGTGCAGGCCGATTCTAAGGAATGAGGACCCGGCGGGCAGCATGGGCGAACCTGGGCCAGGGCTAGGGGCGCCCTTGCCGCGCCACGGCCCAGAGAAAGAACTCACCCGCCAGACGTTTCTGCCCCACACCCACCGCACCCTTGTCCAGGTACAGGGCCATGGCCCAGTCGGGCTCGAAGGCGCTGGTGGTGGAGGACCAGTAGGCCTGGCGCAGGTCCTGGAAAGGATGCCCCGCCGGCAGGGCGGGCTGNTGCNGGCCGGCGTCCACCAGGGACTCCAGCTCGTTTATGGTGGGCAGGCGCCAGGCGAGCCCGGCCGTTTGCAGGCGCTCCGCCGCCTGCAGGGCCTCCTGCCAGCTCAGGGGGCCTGGGGCCAGGTCGGCGGAGCGGGTCCAGGTCAGGCCGGTGAGCCGGTCCTGGACCACGTCACCCTGCAAGAGGAGGCGCGGCTGCGGCCAGGCCGTACCCAGGCGCAGCTCTCCGTCCTGTCCACTGCCCGCACAGGCGATCTCCCGGCCCCGGCCGTCGTAACAGCGCGACTGCCCCGTGGCCGGCAGGGCGCCGTTGCCCTCGCCCCGGCAGGGCCAGACCAGATAGGCTTGCTCCTTGTAGCCATAGAACATCCGCCCGCCTTCCAGGTGTACGTACCAGGCATGGGCGGGATTGGGCGCGGCCGAGGTGCTGGTCCAGTACCACCCCAGGAACGGGTTCTGGAAGGGATGGCCTGCGGGCAAGGCCGGTCGGCGGTGCTGGTAGCTGATCAGGCTCCGCAGCTCGCGGCGGTTGGGCAGGCGCCAGTCGCGGTACCCGGCGAATCGTTCCCGATTCAGCCGGGCCACCAGCGCCAGGGCCTCGGTCCAGGAGAGGGGAAACGCGGCCAGGTTGGCGTCACGCGTCCAGACGAGGCCAGTCAGACGGTCCTCCACCACCGCCCCCTCCGCCCGGAAGCGAGGCCGCGGCCAGGCCAGCCCCGGGGCGTAGGCCGCGTCCTGACCGCTGCCCGCACAGTCCACCATCCGGCCAGCTTGGTCGTAGCACTGGCTCTGGCCGGTGTGGAGGTAGTGGGGGAATCTCTCAGGCCTGCAGATCGGCACGCATGCGCTCGTATTGCTCCTTGTCGATCTCGCCGCGGGCGTAGCGCTCGCGCAGGATCTCCAGGGCGCGGTCGCGGCCGCCGGCCTCGGGAGAGGCGTGGCGCACGCTCTGGATGAGCCAACGCACCAGATACACGCCTCCCACTACCACCATGCCCCATACCACCAGCATCATGATCGTCCCCAGCCAGCCCATGCCGTATCCCATCATGTAGGGCATGTTTCCCCATCCCCAGCCGGGCGCCCCAGCCGGCGGCTGGGCCAGCGCCGAGGCGGGATACAGCAATGCGGCCAAACCGGCCAGACCCAGTGCCGTGCCACGAGTACGGTTCGCGTGATCCATCATCGTTCTCCTTTGGATGAAGTGAGAAAAAAGTATGCGCCCGCGGGGTGGGGTCGCCACCAAACTACCCGCCGGCCCGGGACACGGCCGGTGCCTTGCCGGGTCGGCTCCTCTGTTCGCCGGGCGCGATAACCACCAGTATGTTTCCCCTT
The DNA here is from genome assembly GCA_002011835.1 of Desulfarculaceae bacterium JdFR-95. Classification (GTDB taxonomy): domain Bacteria; phylum Desulfobacterota; class Desulfarculia; order Desulfarculales; family Desulfarculaceae; genus Desulfocarbo. The sequence goes on from MTPE01000145.1 coordinate 4,309, forward strand.
TTTCGGCTAGGCCCTCCTGGGGGATGCTGCTGGCCGCCTGCTTGCATGCTCCAGAGGCGAGCTCTCCTCCTGGATGGGGCAAGTAAGATGCCAAGACGAGCTTCAGACCCGAATCAGCACCACGGTGAGGTCGTCCCTGCCCCCAGCGGCCAAGGCGGCCGCAGAGAGGGCCGCGACCTTGTCCTCCAGGCCGCGGGAGTCGGCCAACACCGTGTGCAGGACCGTGGCAGGCAGCCTGCCGTGCAGGCCGTCGCTGCAGAGCAACAGCAGGTCTCCGGGACGCAGGGCCAGGTGGCCGCTGTCGGGCTCGCAGTCCTCGCACCCCAGGCACTCGAACAACAGGTGGCGGGCCGGGTGCCAGCGGGCTTCCTCCGGGCTGAGCAGTCCCTCCTCCACCATGAAGGCGGCCGCGCTGTGGTCCCGCGTCACCTGCTGCAGTCGTCCCTCGCGCCACAGGTACAGACGGCTGTCGCCCACGTGGGCCCACACCGCCCTACTCTCCCCGATCAACACCGCGGTGAGAGTGGTGCCCGCCCCCTCTCCCGCGGCGGCGGTGTGGCTCTGGTCCTGGATGCGCCGGCAGGCGGCGGTGAAGGCCTGGAGCAGCTCGGCTTCCCCCAGGTCGGGACGGTCTATCCGCTCGGCCAGGGTGTCCACGGCCACCTGTGCGGCCAGGCCGCCCTTGGCCTCCCCGCCCAGGCCGTCGGCCACGGCCACCAGCAGACCGGCGGATCCCAACTCCTTGATCAGATACCGATCCTGGTTGTCGGGCCGGCCGCGGCCCTGGCGCGTGAGGGCACAGGCTTGCATCATTCCCTCCGGGACGGAGTCCGATCCGCCAGTAAACTCGAGGATCAGCCGTTACAATATAAGTGTACTCTAATTTCTTAGTGTACTCTAATTTCTTGCCTTTCCCAGGAGCATAGTTCCATGCGTGCATCTTCCCGCGGACCTCTGTTGCAGAGAGGCGACCTGCTGGGCGGCAAGTGGGAGATCCAGGAGCACATCGCCACCGGTGGCAAAGGCGAGGTCTACCGGGCACGCCAGGTCAACCTGGACCGGGAGGTGGCGGTGAAGATCGTCTCCCAGGAGCTCATCGAGGCCTATGGGGACGACGAGGAGGAGATACGCGCCGAGATGGAGCGCTTCCGGCGCGAGGTCCTGGCCATGGCCCGCGCCCGACACGTGAACGTCCTGCAGGTGTACGACTTCGAGACCGCCACCCTGGAGAAGGACGGGCGGGAGATCACCCTGGAGTACATCGTCATGGAGTACATTCCAGGGCCTACGCTGTCGGTGACCATCCCCGAGGAGGGGCTGCGGGGCGACGAGGAGAGCTTCCGCCGGTGGATCAGGCGCTATTACCTGCCCATCCTGGATGGAGTGGAGCACATCCACCGCCAGGGGATCGTACACCGCGACCTGAAGCCGGCCAACGTGTTGCTGGACGGCGAGGTGCCCAAGATAACCGACTTCGGTCTGGTGGGGGGCAAGCTGTGGCGGCCCGTGACCCAGAGTCACCACGTCATGGGCACCATCGCCTACATGGCCCCGGAGCAGTATCTGGAGATGGCCGACACCGACTTCCGGGCCGACGTGTATTCCCTGGGCAAGATCCTCTATCACGCCGCGGTGGGCAAGCTGGACAAGGAGACCATGCTGCCTTTGCGCACCGCCTTTCTGCCCCGGCCCGACACGCCCTTCCTCAAGGCCCTGGACCGCGTGATCCGCCTGGCCACCGCCGAGGACCGCAGTCAGCGTCTCCCTTCGGTGGCGGACTTGCGCGAACGGGTGCAGGCCCTGCTGGCCTCCTCCACGCCTGCGGTCCTGGTGCGGCCGCCTCGACGCCATCTGCTCATGGTGGCGGGTCTGGGTCTGGCCTTGGTGGCCTTGGTGGCCTGGGGGGTGTGGTTCCACTTCACCAGCGCCCGGCCCTTGCCGGAGCCGGCCGCGGTGCATCCGGCCGCACCGGCCGCCGTCCCGAGCGTCTCTCGCGGCGCACCCCCACCACGGCTCACCACCGAGGACGGCGCCCGGATGCGACTGGTGCCCGGCGGCGAGGTACGTCTGCCGGACGGGAGCAAGAAGGCCGTGGCGCCGTTCTATCTGGACGAGACCCTGGTGACCAACCACCAGTACGTGGAGTTCCTCAACGCCATGCTCCCCCACCTGCGGGTGGAGGGAGATCGCGTCAAACTGGGGGGCGAGGTGCTCCTGCGGCTGGGCCAGGTGCGCCAGGGGGTGGAGCCCATCGTGTTCCGCAACGGCCGTTTCCACCTGCAGGACCCCTCCCTGGCCGCGCATCCGGTGGTGCGGGTCACCGGCTTCGGAGCGGCGGCCTATGCCGCCCACTACCGCAAGCGGCTGCCCACACCGGGGCAGTGGTTGCGGGCCAGGGAGGGTGGGGCCGCCGTGCCCAGCAGGGTGGCCCCGCAGGACCCCATGGCGGCCATGCACGCNCGGATGGCCGCGCCGGTGGCCCCCGCACNCAGGGAGGACTATGCCCCGGTCACCCAGTCTCCCCCCAACCGCTATGGCATCCGGGGCCTGGGGGGGCCGGTGGGAGAGTGGCTGCAGGGGCAGGATGGCCGGAATGACAGGGAGAGGTTCTGGGTAGNCCCAGGAAGCCGGACCGCGGCGGCGGGCAACTTGCAGCCGCAGTCTCCCAGGGAGGCGTTCGCCACGGTGGGCTTCCGTTGCGCGCGGCCGGTGCCGAGCGGGCAGAGNCCGGAGCCTGGCCGCGCAGGAAAGGAGTAGCTTTGCACTCGGACCACGACGAGCCCAAGGGCGAAGCCATNAACAAGGAGGATCACGGGCACCACCAACACCCGGCCCGGGAAGCGGCCGGTCACGAGGCATCCGCGNTGCAGGCCCATCACGATCACACCTCTCACGCGGCTCACGCCCAGCACGGGGCTGGCGGGCCGGCGGCGATGGGCGGCATGGCCCACGCCCACGGAGGGCATGCCGCCGCCGGGGGGCATCACGACCACCATGCCCACATGGTGCGCGATTTCCAGCGGCGGTTCTGGATCTCTCTGGCCCTCACCGTGCCCGTGCTGGGCCTCTCGCCAGCCATACAGGAGTTCCTGGGCCTGAAGGCGGCTCTGGCCTTTCCCGGCAGCGGCTATGTGCTGCTGCTTTTGGCCTCGGCCATCTATCTCTACGGCGGCTGGCCCTTCCTCAAGGGGCTGACGCAGGAGGTGGGGCAGCGGCGTCCGGGGATGATGACCCTCATCGCCCTGGCCATAACCGTGTCCTACGTCTACAGCGGAGTGGTGGTGCTGGGTCTGGAGGGCAAGGTCTTCTTCTGGGAGCTGGCCACCCTGATCGACATCATGCTGCTGGGCCATTGGATCGAGATGCGTTCGGTGATGGGCGCGTCGCGGGCCCTGGAGGAGCTGGTCAAGCTGATGCCGGCCACGGCCCATCGCGTGGGGCCGGGGGGCGAGCTGGAGGAGGTGCCGGTGGAGGCCTTGTCCAAGGGCGATTTGGTGGTGGTCAAGCCGGGGGAGAAGTTCCCCACCGACGGCGTGGTGACCGAGGGCCACACCACGGCCAACGAGGCCCTGCTCACCGGGGAGTCGCGCCCGGTGCCCAAGCAGCCAGGCGCCGTGGTCATAGGCGGCGCCATCAACGGCGAAGGGTCGGTGACGGTGCGGGTGGACAAGGTGGGGGAGGAGACCTTCCTGGCCCAGGTGGTGAGCCTGGTGCGCCGCGCCCAGGAATCCAAGTCGCGCACCCAGGACCTGGCCAACCGCGTGGCCATGTGGCTGACCATCGCCGCCCTGGCCGCAGGCGGGGCCACCCTGGTGGTCTGGCTGTCCCTGCGCGAGGAATTCGCCTTTGCCATCGAGCGCATGGTCACGGTGATGGTGATCACCTGCCCCCATGCCCTGGGCCTGGCCATCCCCCTGGTGGTGGCGGTGTCCACGGCCCTGGCCGCCAAGCGCGGTCTGCTCATCCGCAACCGCACCGCCTTTGAGCAGGCCCGTCTGGTGGACACCGTGGTGTTCGACAAGACCGGCACCCTCACCGAAGGCCGCTTCGGGGTGCAGGCGGTGATCCCCCTGGCCGAACTGGGGGAGGAGGACATCCTGCGCTTGGCCGCGGCCCTGGAAACCCGCTCCGAACACCCCATCGCCACCGGCATCGTGCAGGCGGCCCAGGAGCGCTCCCTGTCCCTGCCCAGCCCGGAGGACTTCCAATCCCTGCCGGGCAAGGGCGTGGAAGGCCGCGTGGAGGGCATGTCGCTGGCCGTGGTCAGCCCCGGCTACCTGGGCGAACACCAGCTCGCCCCCCATGCCCCGGCCCTGCAAGAGCACTATGCCCAGGGACGCACCGTGGTGTTCCTGTTGCGCGACGGCCAGCCGGTGGGGGCCATCGCCTTGGGCGACACCATCCGGCCTTCCTCCCGGCCGGCGGTGGCCACCCTGCAGGGGATGGGCATCCGCTGCCTCATGCTCACCGGCGACAAGCGGGAGGTGGCCGAGGCGGTGTCCCGCACCCTGGGCCTGGACGGCTTCTTCGCTGAGGTGCTGCCCGACCAGAAGGCGGCCAAGGTGGAGGAGTTGCGCGGACAGGGCCGGCGCGTGGCCATGACCGGAGACGGGGTGAACGACGCTCCCGCCCTGGCCACCGCCGACCTGGGCATAGCCGTGGGCGCGGGCACCGACGTGGCCGTGGAGACCGCCGACATCGTCCTGGTGCGCAGCGATCCCGCCGACGTGGCCTCCATCTTCCTCCTGGCCCGCGCCACCTATCGCAAGATGGTGCAGAACCTGTTCTGGGCCACCGGTTACAACGTGCTCACCATACCCCTGGCCGCAGGGGTGTTGGCCGGCTGGGGAGTGCTGTTGAGCCCGGCCATGGGGGCGGTGCTCATGTCTCTCAGCACCGTGGTGGTGGCCATCAACGCGCGGCTCCTGTCCCTGAAGGAGCCGGCCGGCCAGCTAGGGGAATAGGTCGGCCCCCTCAGGCCCCTGGTCGGCCCCGCTCCACCAGTCGGCGGAAGAAGTCTTCCAGCCGCCGGCGGCCCCGGGCNGGGGCCACCGCGTCCCGCTGGGCCAGGGCCGCGAACATGCNCAGGAAGGCGGCGGCGTTGGCGCTGACCGGGCGGCACAGGACCGCCAACAGGTGCAGCAGGCGGNGCGGAAGATGCCCATAGCGCGGCGGCCGACCCAACACCCGGAAGGCCAGCTCGGCCAACTCCCGCTGGGTGAAGACCTCCGGCCCCCCCGCCGCCACCTCCGCCGGCACGGGCTCGGCCTCCAGGGCCTCGGCTGCCACCACGG
>MTPE01000152.1 GCA_002011835.1 Desulfarculaceae bacterium JdFR-95
CCGAAGAAGCCCGACGACATCACCGCCACCAGGGGCCGTGGCACCCCTCTGGCCCGAACCCGCTGCGGATTGCCGCTCACGCCAGTCATGCCCTTGCATAGACCAGGCGTCCGGTGGTGTCAACTGGAATAAGGTTCCAGACGGCGGTAATGGGTGTCGCGCTGGCAGGCGGTGAACCCGGCCTCGGCCGCCAAGCGCACCATTTCCTGTCGGTCCAGGCGATAGGAGGCTCCGGCCGCGGCCACCACGTTCTCCTCGATCATGGTGGAGCCCAGGTCGTCGGCCCCGAACAGCAGCGCCACCTGGGCGATCTTGGGCCCCTGGGTGACCCAAGAGGCCTGCAGGTGGGGGAAGTTGTCCAGCATCAGGCGGCTGACGGCCAGCATGCGCAGATAATCGCTGCCCGTGGCCGGGGGCAGGTGGGCCAGGGCGGTGTGGGCGGGCTGGAAGGTCCAGGGGATGAAGGCGGTGAAGCTGCCCCGGCCCGCGGCCAGGCTGGCGTCCTGCAGCTCGCGCAGGCGCACCAGGTGTTCGATACGCTCGGCCGGGGTCTCCAGGTGGCCGAACATCATGGTTGCGGTGGTCATCAGGCCCCGCGCATGGGCCTGGGCCATCACCTCCAGCCACTGGGCGCTGCTGCACTTGCCCGGCGAGACCGCCCGCCGCACCCGGTCCACCAGGATCTCGGCCCCGCCCCCGGGTATGGAGTCCAGCCCAGCGGCCATGAGCCGGTCCAGGACCTCGCCGATGCCCATCCCCTCGCGCTGGGCCAGAAAGACCACCTCCGGCGGGGAAAGGCCGTGGATGTGGATGGGGTAGCGCGACTTGATGAAACGGAAGGTGTCGCACACCGCCTCCAGGCCGGTGTCCGGGTCCAGGCCGCCCTGGATCAGTATCTGGGTGCCGCCCAGGGCCAGGGTCTCCTCGATCTTGCGGGCCAGCTCCGCCCGGCTCAGGTGGTAGGCTTGCGGGTGGCCGGGGGGGCGGTGGAAGGCGCAGAAGCGGCAGCCGCAGGAACAGGCGTTGGTGGTGTTGATGTTGCGGTCCACCACATAGGTCACCACCGGCTCGGGGTTGTGGGCCAGGCGTGCCGCGTGGGCCAGGCGCCCCAGGGTGAGCAGGTCGGCTTCGGTGAGCAGGGCCAGGCCCTCCTCCGGGGTGAGCCGCCGGCCCTGCCGGGCCGCGTCCAGGGCTTGCTCCAGGGGGGCGGGGTTCATGGCCGGTCGTCCTCCAGGCTGTGATAGAAGGCATCGCGTCGCACCGGGGTGAAGCCGGCCGCGGTGATGAGCTGGCGCAGGCGCGCCTCGCTCAGCCCCCGGGCGGTGGAGGCGCCCGCGGCGTGGGTGATGTTCTCCTCCACGATGGTGCCGTCCAGGTCGTCGGCCCCGAAGTTCAGCGCCACCCCGGCCAGCTTCTCGCCCAGCATCACCCAATAGGCCTTGATGTGCGGGAAGTTGTCCAGCAGCAGGCGGCTGGCGGCGATCAGGCGCAGGTCGTCCAGGCCACCGGTGGGCGCGGCCTGGGAGAGCGCCGTGTTCAGGGGGTGGAAGGCCAGGGGGATGAAGGCGTTGAACCCGCCGGTGGCGTCCTGCTGCTCGCGCAGCATCAGCAGATGCTCCACCCGCTCGCGGGGGGTCTCGATGTGGCCGTAGAGCATGGTGGCATTGGTGGGTATGCCCAGGCGGTGGGCGTGGCCGCAGATCTCCAGCCAACGCTGGCCACTGATCTTGCGCGGACACAGCCGGGCGTACCCGGGGGGAGAACACCTCGGCCCCGCCCCCGGGCATGGCCGCCAGGCCCGCCTGTTTGAGCCGGGCCAGAATCTCACGTGCGGTCATGCCCTCCCGCCGGGCCATGTGGTCTATCTCCACCGGGGTGAAGGCCTTGAGCGTGGCCTGGGGCCGGGCCTGGCGCAGCGCCTCCAGCAGCTCCAGGTAGTAGTCCAGGCCCAGCTCGGGGTGGCAGGAGCCCACCACGTGCAGCTCGCTGAGGGGCAACTCGGGCTGGGCCGCGGCCAGCTCGGCCGCCTCCTGGGGCGAGAGGGTGTAGGCGTCGGCCGCTCCCTCCTCGCGCCAGAAGGCACAGAAGGCGCAGCGGTTGACGCACACGTTGCTGTAGTTCACGTGGCGGTTGACCACGTAGAAGGCCCGGCGGCCGTGCAGGGCCAGGCGGGCGGCGTGGGCCAGGGCGCCCAGGCCCAGCAGGTCGCGGCTGGTCATCAGGGCCATGCCCTCCTCCCAACCCAGGCGCTGGCCCGCCTCCAGGCGTGCGGCCACGGCCTTGAGCGCCGGGTCGGCGATGAGGCCGCGATCCACCTCCAGGGGGGGCAAGCGCCGGGGAGCGCCCTGGGGCGGTGGGGAGAGCGAAACATCGGCAGGGGCGGTCATACTCATGGTTCTGCCTCCTGAGGCGGCGAGTGACCAGGTGGTCATTCGAGCGCCCGCAAAACAGCCGCGTCCGGCAGCGGCCTGAACCAAATCATAGCCCGCTTCCGCCGATGGGGCAAGTGGTCGGTGGGTGTTCCCCGGAGGGAGAAGCTGTTACACTGGGGCGGGAAAGGAGAGGAGAGTTCTTGCGGCACGGTGTGTATCACGCCGACCACAGTCCCCAGCCCCTGGAGGATTGGCGGGTGCGGGCGGCGCTCAAGGGCTACTACTGGATCGCGGTGCGGGCCACCCTGGTGGGCTTGTTGGTGGTGGCCCTGCTGGACGTGTTCACGCCCCTGGACTTCTTCCTTCTGCGCTGGGAGTTCTTCCGCGAGGCCTCGCCGGCGGGCAAGGCCCTGCACCTGGTGGCGGCCCTGGTGTGGCTGGGGATCGTGTGTTCGCTGCCCTATCTGGGCATGCGCCACCTGTTGTGCCCGGTGCGGCAACTGCTGGCGCAGTGGGGGGAGGGTGAGGATCCGCCGGAGGATCTGTTGGCCTGTGCCCGGCGGAGGGTGTTGAACCTGCCTTTCATCTTCTCGGCCTTGAACCTGGTCATGTGGCTGGTGGTGCCTTCGGTGGTGGGNGGGATCTTGCGCCTTTTGGTGGGCCTGGACCTGCACACCATGGTGCTGCTGGCCATGCGGGCCTTCATGGTGGGCATGATCGCCTCGGCCATCGCCTTCTTTCTGGTGGAGGCCCATTCCCGGCGCAGCCTGATCCCCATGTTCTTCCCCAAGGGGCACCTGGCCGACGAGCCCGGCACCATTCGCATTCCCATCTCCCGGCGTATTCGGCTGCTGTTTTTGTCCGGCACCGTGCTGCCGGGGGTGATCCTGTTGGCCACCCTGGTGGCCATGCAGTTCGAGGTGGAGGGCAGCGGTATCAGCGCCGTGGACTATGGCCGCGACATCCTGGTCTTCACCGTGGTGTTGTGCCTGTACGCCTTTGCCAGCGCCCTGTTTTTGAACTACCTGGTGTGCTGCTCCATCTGCGACCCGGTGAAGGACATGCTGGAGGCGGTGCAGCGGGTGGGGCAGGGCGACTACCAGGTACGGGTGCCGGTGGTGAGCAACGACGAGCTGGGCCAGTTGGGGGACGCAGGCAACGCCATGATCCGGGGCCTGGCCGAGCGGCAACTGTTGCGCGAACAGTTCGGCAAGTACGTCACCCCGGAGATACGCGACCACATCCTCTCCGGCCGCATCCCTCTGAACGGCGAGCGCCGCCAGGCCACGGTGCTCTTCAGCGACCTGCGCGGCTTCACCAGCTTCGTGGAGGAGCACCCCCCCGAGGAGGTGATGGCCTACCTGCGCGCCTACTTCACCGCCATGCACCGCGCCATCCGTGCCCACCGCGGCCTGGTGCTGCAGTTCGTGGGGGACGAGATCGAGGCCGTGTTCGGGGTGCCGGTGCCCTTTGCCGACCACACCGAGGCCGCGGTGCAGGCCGCCCTGGACATGCGCCGGGCCCTGGCCGAGTTCAACGCCCAGCACGCCGGCGGCGGCATGCCGCCGTTGGCCCACGGCATCGGCCTGCACACCGGGCCGGTGCTGGCGGGCAACTCCGGCAGCGAACAGCAGAGTGCCTATGCCCTGATCGGCAGCACGGTCAACGTGGCCAGCCGCCTGCAGGACCTGACCAAGGACGAGGGCTGGGACATCCTGGTCAGCGAACAGGTGGTGCGCCGACTCAAGGGCTCCTACCGCCTGGAGCAGGTGGGAACCCGTCGGCTCAAGAACTACTCCCAGCCCGTGGTGGTCTATCGCCTCATCGACCGCGCCTGAAGCTGCACCGCCGGCGAACATCTCGGCCCGCCGGGCACCCGCTCCGCCTTCACGTTACCCCCGGTGCCTCGCCTGCTCCCTGGCCCCAGGACCGGGGGGCGGTGTTTCCGCCTGCCCCACCGGCCATAGGCCGCGGGACAGGCCCCTTGCCCTGCCTGCTCGTTTGGACCCTGGCGGCTATGCAGCGCCCTGGTCCTTTGTCCTCCTGCCCGCCGGAGGGCTCAGGTCTTGTTGGTCCGGCCCTGCTCGCGGATGGCCTTGAGCACCCGCTCCGGGGTGAGGGGCANTTCGCGGATGGTGACGCCCACCGCGTCGCGCACCGCGTTGAGGATGGCCGGTATGGTGGGCATGATGGCGCCCTCGCCCACCTCCTTGGCTCCGAAGGGGCCATTGGGCTCGTTGCTCTCCACGATGATGCACTTGATCTCGGGCAGGTCCAGGGCGGTGGGCAGGTGGTACTCGCCCAGGGAGGGGTTGAGGATGCGTCCCTGGTCGTCGAACTTCACTTCCTCGAACAGGGCCTCGCCCAGGCCCATGGACACGCTGCCCTCCATCTGGCCTTCCACCGAGGTGCGGTTGATGGCGCGGCCGCAGTCGTGGGCGTCGGTGATGCGCTCCACGAACACCTGGCCGGTCTCCAGGTCCACGCTCACCTCGGCCACCTGGGCCGAGCAGCCGTAGGCCGGGCTGGTGCCCACTGCGGCGCCCTTGTACTTGCCGCCCAGGGGTGGGGGCTTGTATTTGCCCCGGCCGATGATGGTGCCGCGCTTGAGATAGGCGATGCGGGCCGCCTCGCGGAAGCTGAGCTCACGCCCGCGGGGATGGTCGGGCCAGCCGCGGTGTTCCTTGATGTACTTCAGGCGCAAGGGTTCGATGTCCACCTTGCCTCCGGCGATGTGTATGCGTCCCCGCCGGATGCTCAGGCGTTCCGGCGCCAGGCCCAGCTCCTCGGCCAGGGCCTCCAGGATCTGGCGCCGGGCCTCCTCGGCCGCCTGCTTGACCGCATGGCCGGTCATCAGGGTGGTGCGCGAGGAGTAGGCCCCCAGGTCCAGGCCCAGGTCGGTGTCGCCGCTGTAGACCCGCACCGCCTCCAGGGGGATGCCCAGGGCCTCGGCCGCGATCATGGCCAGGGTGGTGTCCGCGCCTTGGCCAATCTCCGCCGCGCCGGTCAGCACCGCCACTCCGCCGCCGTCCTCGTCCACCCGCACCGTGACCGTGCAGTGGTAGGTCTCGCTGCGGTAGATGGGGTAGCCTGCGCCGGAGACGAAGAAGCCGCAGGCCATGCCGATGCCCTTGCCGCGGGGCAGGCGCCCCCGCTTGCGCCGCCAGCCCGAGCCATTCTTCACTGCCTCGATGCACTCCCGCATGCCCAGCGAGCTCATGGCCAGCTCGTTGCAGGTCACGTCGCCCGCCTCCATCACGTTCTTGAGACGCAGCTCGATGGGGTCCAGGCCCAGGTCGCGGGCGGCCAGGTCCAGCAGTTGCTCGAACAGGGCGCGGGCGATCACCCCGCCGTGGCCGCGCTGGGCCCCGCAGGCCGGCTTGTTGGTGTACACCCGCCAGCCGTCGTAGCGCATGTGGGGCAGGCGGTAGGGCCCTCCCAGCAGGGAGCCGGCGTAATAGACCGTGGCGATGCCGAAGGAGCTGTAGGCCCCGCCGTCCAGGATGCAGCGGTGCTTCAGGGCCATGAGGGTGCCGTCGCGCTTCAGCCCCAGGGTCATGGTGTGGCGGAACTGGTGGCGGGCGCGGCCGTGCAGGAACACCTGCTCGCGGGTGTAGACCATCTTGACCGGGCGGCCGGTCTTCATGGCCAGGAAGGCGCTGCAGATGTCCAGGGGGGTGGCCTCGGCCTTGGGTCCGAAGCCTCCGCCCACGTAGGGCTTGACCACCCGCACCCGGCTCATGCCCAGGCCGGTGAGCATGGCCAGGGTGCGCTGCACGTAGTGGGGCACCTGGGTGGCGGAGTANACGGTCAGGCGTCCCTGCAGGTCGTAGACCGCCAGGGCGGCGTGGGGCTCGATGAAGCCGCCGTCCTGGCGCTTGCTGGTGAGGCTGTCGGTGATCTGGTAGTCACTGGCGGCCAGGGCCTCCTCCACNTGGCCGAACTGTTGATGNACCTCGGCGCAGATGTTGCGGGGGAAGCGCTCGTGTATCTGGGGCGCGCCCTCGGCCATGGCCTCCTCAGGGTCGAACACCGCGGGCAGGGGCTCGTAGTCCACCTGGATCAGCTCCAGGGCCTCCAGGGCGGTCTCCAGGTCCACCGCCGCCACCGCTGCCACCTCGTCGCCCACGTAGCGCACCTTGTCGATGGCGAATATGGTCTCGTCGTAGCGGGCCGGCGACACGCCATAGGGCCGGTCGGGCACCTCCCGGTGGGTGAGCACCGCCTTGACCCCGGGCAGACGGCGGGCGCGGCTGGCGTCGATGTGCAGGATGCGGGCGTGGGGCAGGGGGCTCTGCAGAATGGCGCCGTGGAGCATGCCGGGCAGGCTCATGTCGTCCAGGAACACCGCGCGGCCGGTGGCCTTGTCCGGGGCGTCCTTGCGGGGGGCGCGGGTGCCGATCACCTCGAAGCGGCTGGACATGGCTTCACCTCCCCCGGCGCCGGCGGGCAGCGGCGGCCACCGCCTCCACGATCTTCTGGTAGCCGGTGCAGCGGCACAGGTTGCCACTCAGGGCCTGGCGTATCTCCTGGCGGCTGGGCCGCGCCTTGCGCTCCAGCAGGGCCACCGCGCTCAGGATCATGCCCGGGGTGCAGAAGCCGCACTGGATGGCGCCGTGTTCCACGAAGGCCCGCTGCACCGGATGCAGGCGCCCGCCGGCGGCCAGGGCCTCAATGGTGGTGATGCGCCGGCCGTGGGCCTGCGCCGCCAGCACCAGGCAGGAGTTGACCGGCACCCCGTCCATGAGCACAGTGCAGGCTCCGCAGTCGCCCACCCCGCAGCCGTGCTTGGTGCCGGTCAGACCCAGGTCCTCGCGCAAGAGCTGAGTGAGGGTGCGGTTGGGCGCCACCCACAGACGGTGGCGCTGGCCGTTGACCGTGACCTGGATGGCTATCTGCTCCATGTCTCTCCCGTCTCCCGCGCTGCACCCGGCCGCGGCCCGCTCAGGAAGAAGGAAACGGACAGCTTCCCGGGACTTNGCCCTCGAATCTGGAAGCCGCCGCTACCTCCTNCCGCACTTCTTGCCGCCCCTGTGCTCTAGCCTCCCTGGGCCTGGTCCCAGGCCTGGGCCAGCATGCGCCGGGTGAGCACCTCCACCATCTCGCGCCGATACCAGGCCGAGCCGCGGTGGTCGTCTATGGGCCGGCACTCCTGGGCTGCGGCCNGCGCCGCGGCGGCAAAGGTCTTCTGGTCTCCGNGCNGGCCNTGCAGGACCGCCTCGGCCTGGTGTGCCCGCATGGGGGTGGGGGCCACCGCGCCCAGGGCGATGCGGGCCTGGGCGATGGTGCGGCCGTCGGCGGCCAGGCGCAGGAACACGGCCACGTTGACCAGGGATATCTCCACGGCCCGGCGCAGCCCCAGCTTGACGTAGGCCCCGCCACAGCCCGGCCCCGGTTGGGGCACCTCCACTGCGGTCAGCACCTCCTGGGGGGCCAGCACCGTTGCTCCGGGGCCAGTGAAGAACTCCTCCAGGGGCAGGCGGCGGGTGCCCTCCCGGCCCTGAACCAGCACCTTCGCCCCCAGGGCCAACAGGGGCAGGGGCAGGTCCGCCGCAGGCCGGGCCGTACACAGGTTGCCGCCCAGGGTGGCGCGGTTGCGCACCTGGGGCGAACCCAGGCTACCCGCGGCCTGGGCCAGCAGGCGCAAGGCACCCCTCAGGCGGCGGCTGGCCGCCAGCTCCGCCGCGGTGGTGAGCGCCCCCAGACGCAGCACCCCCCGCCGGGTCTCCGTCCCGCGCAGCTCCTCCAGACCCCCGATGTCCACCAACAGGCGCGGCGACAGGCGGCCGTACTTCAGGTTCACCAACAGATCGGTGCCCCCGGCCAGCAGGCGCGCCCGGTCGCCCTCGGCCGCCAGCACCTCCAGGGCCTCGTCCAGACCGGCCGCGCGGTGATAGGCAAAGCGGGGCAGAAGCATGGGTTCCTCTCTCGTGCTCGTTTCTCCGGCGCGGGCGCAGGCGCAGGGGTTCTGCTCCCCACCGGCGTACTAGCGGGGACTCACCTCCACGGCGCTGGCGCCCAAGGCCAGCTCCATCATGGCCAGGGCCGCCCCCGCCCGCCGCGCGCCCCGCTCCAGGGCGGGGAAGTCCTTGGCCTGTGCGGCCAGGGCGGCCAGCTCCTCCTGCAGCCGTGCCAGACGCTGCCGCAGATCCTCCACCGTGGCCTGGTCCATGACCTGCCTCCCCTTCAGCCTTGGTGTGGTCGCCCCCTAGTGCGCCTGTCCGCGCAGGTCCTTGAAGCGCCGCGCCTTGACCTCGTAGCGGGGCAGCGACCCCAGAGGGTGCACCTCTATAGCATAACCCAGGTTGGTCTTCAGACGTAGCCGATCGCGCAGGCGGGCCAGCACCTCCTCGCGCCGGCCCTCGGCCTGGGGCAGTAGTTCCACCTTCAAGGTGATGCGGTCGCCCTCGCCCACCCGCTCCACCACCACCTCGTACTCGTCGCCCAGCTCGGGGAAGGAGCGCACCACCTCCTCCACCGCGGCNGGAGCCAGGAGCACACCCTTGACCTTGACGATGTCGTCCACCCGGCCCTGCACCCCGCCCTCGAGCAGGGCGAAGCTGCGCCCGCAGGGGCAGAGCTGGTCCGACCAGGCGATCAGGTCCTTGCTGTCGAAGCGGATGCAGGGCTGGGCCAGGCGGTCGAGGGCGGTGATGATCATCTTGCCGGTGCGGCCGGGCTCCTCGATGGGTTCACCGCTTACGGGGTCCACGATCTCCACCAGGAACAGGGCCTGGTTGACGTGCAGCCCGCCGGGCTGGGCGGTGCATTCGTAGCTCCAGGCCCCGATCTCGGTGGCCCCGGCGTGGTCATAGACCTTCGCCCCCCACGCCCGCTCCAGACGGGCCTTGGTGCTGGGGATGGAGGCCCCCGGCTCGCCGGCGCAGGTGATCTTCTCGATACTCAGGCCGGCCGGGTCCAGATCCAGGCGCTGGCGGGCCACCTGGGCCAGGTTGAGCAGGTAGGTGGGCGTACCCATCATGGCCGTGGCGCGCAGCTCCTGGATCTTGAGCACACGCGCGGCCGAGTCCAGCACCCCGCCCGGCACCACCTCGCAGCCGATCTTCTCGCAGGCATAGTGCCCGGCCCAGAAGGCCACGAACACGTTGTAGCCGAAGGGGA
>MTPE01000210.1 GCA_002011835.1 Desulfarculaceae bacterium JdFR-95
GGGGACTCAGCTTGAGGCGGGGCAGGCGCTTGGTCTCGCGGCGGGTGTCGGCGGCGCGGCGGTGCAGGGCCTCCAGGGGGGCGATGGGCCGCCGCTCGCCGCGGTCGCGGGCCATGAGCGCCGCGCCCAGGGCGCTGACGCAGCCGAAGTGCTCGGGCACGATGAGCTGGTCGTCGGCCAGGTCCATAACCTCCTTGAGCGCGCGGTGCACCCCCTGGTTGGCCGCCACCCCCCCGATGAAGCACACCGGGGGNACNACGGTCTTGCCCTTGGCGATGTTGCTGCGCAGGTTGCGGGCCATGGCGAANCACAGCCCGGCCACGATGTCGTAGTCCGGGGTGGCGTCCTGCTGCANGTGGATCATGTCGGTCTTGGCGAACACGCTACAGCGGCCGGCCAGGCGCGGGGGNTTCTCGCTCTTGAGGGCCAGACGGCTGAACTCCTCGATGCTGAGCTGNAGGCGGTGGGCCTGCTGGTCCAGGAAGGAGCCGGTGCCCGCGGCGCACATGGTGTTCATGGCGAAGTCGTCGATCTTGAGCCCCCCCTGGCCGTCGGNGGAGACCAGGATCAGCTTGGCGTCNTCGCCGCCCATGTCGATGATGGTGCGGGNCTGTGGGTGCAGGGCGCCCACGCCGCGGGTGGCGGCGATGATCTCGTTGACCACCGCCGCCTCCAACAGGGGGGCCAGGGTGCCCGCGCCGGTGCCGGTCACNGCACAGGCGGTGAAGCTCTCCCGCGGCCAGCGGGCGAAGATGCGNTCCAGCACCTGGGCGGTCACGGCCAGGGGTCGGCCCTTGGTGCGGGTGTAGTCGGCCCACAGGATGCGGCCGTCCGCCTCGATCACCACGCTGTCCACGCTGACCGAGCCCACGTCCAGGCCCAGGTAGAGGCCCTGGGAGGGCTCCCGGTTGTCCCTGGTGGCATCGGTCATAGCTCTCGCTCCCGTCTGGCAGCAGCGGGGGATGGCTCATACCCCGCGGTAGAAGGTCTGTTCCCCGTAGTCTTCCCGCCGCAGGCGCCCCTGGCGCACCAGCTCCTCCACCAGGCGCCGGGCCTGGGCGGGCTCCAGGTCGGCCATGGCCGCCACGTCCTCCAAGGTGCAGGGCCGCCGCCGGGTCATCTCCAGCACCAGGCGGTCCAGCCCTGCCACACGGCCTCCTCCCTGGCGGGGCGGGGGAGGGATCACCTCGGCCTCCACCGGCATGCGCGCCGCCACCTCCTCCAGGAAGGACGCCTCCACCGGCTCCACCCCGGACACGGCCGGCGGACGGTCCACCGTGCCCAACTGCACCTTGTGGGGCCAGATACGCTCCACCGCCTCCACCAGGGCCGCGATCTCCTCCGGGGAGTCGTTGTAGCCCTTGACCAGGAGTATCTCCAGCCACATCTCGCCCGCCATCTCCTGGCGCAGGCGGGCCAGGCCCTCAATGATGGCGGCGATGTCCAGCCCCGGGGCGGGGCGGTTGACGCGGCGGAAGGCATGCGGTGTGGCCGCGTCCAGGGAGGGGATCACCACCTGGGCCTGGGCCAGCTCGGCCCGTACCTGGGGGTCGGGGGTGAGGGTGCCGTTGGTGAGCACCGCCACCCGCCCCGCCTCCAGGCGTTGCAGGCGCTCGATCACCAGGCCCAGCTCCTGGTGCAGGCAGGGCTCGCCCCAGCCGGCCAGGGTGAGGAACTGCGGCGGCCGCTCCAGCCCGGCCAGGCACTCCTCCACTTCGGCCAGCACCTCCTGCACGAAGCGGAAGCGTCCTCTCTGGGTGGTCTGGTGGGTGGTGGGGCCCAGCTCGCAGTACACGCAGTCCAGGGTGCAGGTCTTGGGCACCAGGAGGTCCACGCCCAGGCTCAGGCCCAGGCGTCGGCTGGGCACGGGGCCGAACACGGCCTGCTGGCAGGAATCGCGGCCGGACAAGGGCTCTACTCCGCGCGGGAGAGGTCTCAAGGAATCATAATCTAAAAGCTATTCCCAGCATGATGAAGGCGGTGTCGCTTGTCAAGGGCGCTGAGGGCCTGGCCGGTGGTGCGTTTACACGCCCTGGGGGCTGAAGTAAACTTGGGGCATGCGGCTGGCGGGAATAGAGTTGGCGGCGCCGGTGGTGGCCGCGCCCATGGCCGGGGTGTCCAACCCGGCCTTTCGCCTCATGGCGCGGCGCTTCGGGGCGGCGATGGTCTATACCGAGATGGTCTCGGCCGCGGGCCTGGTGCGGGATCGCGCCCGCACCTGGGAGCTGACGCGGGTGCTGCCCCAGGAGCGGCCGGTGGGGCTGCAGCTGTTCGGCGGCGATCCCGAGACCATGCACCGGGCGGCGCGGCTGGTCTCGCGTCTGCCCATCGACCTGATCGACATCAACCTGGGTTGTCCGGTGCGGCGGGTGCGGCGCCAGGGGGCGGGGGCGGCGCTCTTGTTGGACCCGCCCCGGGCGGCGGAGGTGGTGGCCGCGGTGCGGGAGGCCACCAGTCTTCCGGTGACGGTGAAGGTGCGTCTGGGCTGGGCGGGCGACGAGCTGGAGCGGCTGCTGCCCCCGGTGTTGGAGGCCGGGGCGGAGGTGGTGTGCCTGCACGCCCGCAGCGTGAAGCAGGGCTTCGCCGGCCGGGCCGACTGGGATGCCATCGCGCGGCTGGTGAGCTGGTGTCCGGTGCCGGTGATCGGCAACGGCGACGTGCGCAGCGGCCGCGACGCCAAGGCCATGCTGGAGACCACCGGCTGCGCCGCGGTGATGATCGGCCGGGGGGCCATGGGCAACCCCTGGGTGTTCGGGCGGGCCGCGGCCCGCATCCAGGGTCGGGAGCCGGAGCCGGTGTCCCTGGAGGAGCGGCGGCGGGCCCTGTGGGAGCACATGGAGCTGGCCCGGGCCACCGGGGGCGAGGGCCTGGCCCTGCACTTCGCCCGCCAGTTCATGATGTGGTACAGCAAGGGGCTGCCCGGCTCGGCCGCCTATCGCCGCCTGGCCGGGCGCTGCCGCGACCTTGAGCGGCTGGTGGCCCTCACCGAGGAGTACTTCGACCACCTGGCGCGGCAGGAGAGGGAGGCGGCGGCATGAAGGTGCGTCTGGCCCGGACCGCGGGCTTCTGCATGGGGGTGCGCCGGGCCATGGAGCTGGCCCTGTGGGCGGCCCACCACGCCGAGCGGCCCCTGTTCACCTTCGGGCCCCTGATCCACAATCCCCAGGTGTTGGCCCTGCTGCGGGACAAGGGGGTGGAGGAGCTGGAGCGGGTGCCGCCGCCGGGCAGCTTCTCCGGGGGCGCGGTGATCATCCGCGCCCACGGCGTGCCCCCGGAGCAGCGCCGGGGACTGAAGGCGGCGGGTTTCACCCAGGTGATCGACGGCACCTGCCCGCGGGTGGTGCGGGTGCAGGCCATCATCCGGCGGGCGGCCCGGGCGGGTCGGGGGGTGGTGATCGTGGGCGACGCCGACCACCCCGAGGTGGTGGGCCTGCTGGGCCACAGCCAGGGACAGGGGCGGGTGGTGTCGCGACCGGAGGAGGTGGAGGACCTGCCGGAGATGGTCCGGCCGGTGGTGGTGGCCCAGACCACGCAGAACCAGGAGGTGTTCGCCGCGGTGGTGGAGCGTCTGCACGCGCGTTTTCCCGCGCTGGAGGTGCACGACACCATCTGCGAGGCCACCCACCGCCGCCAGGACGAGGTGCGCCGTCTGGCCGCGGAGGTGGAGGGCGTGGTGGTGGTGGGGGGGCGGGCCAGTGGCAACACCCGCCGTCTGGCCGAGGTGGCCGCCGCGGCCGGGGCGCGGGTGTTTCTGGTGGAGAGCGAGGCCGAGCTGGACCGCGCCGCCCTGTCGCGGTTGGGGTCGGTGGGTCTCACCGCCGGGGCCAGCACTCCCAACTGGGTGATCCGGCGCCTGATGCGCGAGCTGACCGCCATCCGCTCGCAGAAGGAGTCGCGCTTTCGTTTCTGGGTGCGGCGGGTGTTCCGCTTCCTGGTCCTGAGCCAGTTGTGGGTGGCCCTGGGCGCGGCGGGCATGGCCACCGCCTCCTGCATGCTCATGGGGCTGGCCCTGCGGGGGGAGCTGGTGGCGGCGGCCTTCTTCTACATCTACGCCATGCACGTGCTCAACCAGTTCCTGGACAAGGAGGCGGGTCAGTACAACGACCCGGACCGGGCCCACTTCTTGTCCAAGCACCACCACTTCCTGGTGGGTTCGGGGGTGGTGAGTTCGGCCGCGGCGCTAGTGTTGTGCTACACCCTGGGCTGGTTGCCATTGGGCCTGGTGGCAGTGATGAGCGTGATGGGGCTTTTGTATTCGGTGCCCCTGGCCCCGCGCTGGCTCACCCGGCGCACCGGCATCCAGCGGCTGAAGGACATCCCCGGCTCCAAGACCCTGAGTGCGGCGGTGGCCTGGGCCTTCACCGTGGTGGTGTTGCCTGCGGTGGCCCTGGGTCCGCCGCCGCCGGCGGCGGCGGGGGTGGCCTTCGTCTACACCCTGGTGTTGGTGTTGGTGCGCTGCGCCCTGTTCGACGTGCTGGACGTACAGGGCGACCTCATCGTGGGCAAGGAGACCATCCCCATCCTCCTGGGCGAGGAGCGCACCCGTCGCCTGTTGTGGTGGCTCAGTGCCGGTCTGGCGGGGCTGATGTTCCTGGCCGCGGGCGCGGGGCTGGTGCCGGCTCTGGGCCTGTGGCTGTGCCTGCCCGTGGCGGGCATGGCGGCCATGCAGTTCGTGCAGGCCCGGGCCTGGATCACCCCGGGGGTGCTCAGCGAGGGGTTGGCCGATCTCAACTTCTGGCTGGCCGGGCTGGTGGCCCTGGTCTGGCGGGCCTGGGGGTAGGTGGGAGTCGAGCCGGAACCACGGGCGGGCGGAGTACGCCCGGTGAAAGGAGGTCCGCGATGGACGTGAAGGAAGCCGTGTACAAGCGCCGCTCGGTGCGCAGCTTCACCCAGCAGGAGGTGCCCCAGGAGGTGCTGGCCGAGTTGGTGGACGCGGCGCGGGTGGGGCCGGCCGCGGCCAACCGCCAGCCCCTGGAGTACGTGGCGGTCACCGACCCCCAGCTCCGGGAGGAGATCTTCGCCTGCCTCAAGTGGGCGGCCTACATCGCCCCCCGCGGCAACCCCCAGCCCGGACACCACCCCACCGCCTACCTGGTGGTGCTGCGGCGCAAGGACTACGAGCTGGAGGGCATGAGCCTGTACGACGTGGGCGCGGCGGTGCAGACTATCCTGCTCATGGCCGTGGCCAAGGGCCTGGGGGCCTGCTGGCTGAAGTCGGTCAACTATCCCCGGGTGGCCAAGCTGTTGGGCGTGCCCGAGGGGGTGGAGGTGGACAGCGTGATCGCCCTGGGCTATCCGGACGAGGAGCCGCGCCTGGTCAACCTGGAGCCCGACCAGGAGGGCCTGGAGGTGATCAAGTATTGGCGTGACGAGCAGGGCCAGCACTACGTGCCCAAGCGGGCCCTGGCGGCGGTGCTGCACCGCGAGCGCTACGGCAACCGGGGCTAGAGTCTCGCCGCGAAGCGCCGAGCATCCGTTCTCTCTGATGCTGCTGCCCGACCCATTGTGGGGGCCGGAGCCTTCACAGGCGAGGCTCGGGTCGCAGTGAGGTGGCACCAGCGGGAGCGCGTGGCGTCACTCTTGTCTGACGGCCTTCCCCGACCCGTTCTGGGAGCCGGAGCCTCCGGCAACGAAGGCAGGGTCGTGGCGAGGCGGCTTCTACGGGAGCGTAGCCCCTCACACCTGCCTGACGCCCTCACCCGACCCGCTATGGCTGCCGGAGCCTCCGGCCTGGAGGGCCTCCACCAGGGCGGTGAGGGTGGCGTTGACCGGGCAGGCCAGGCCCAGTTTGGCCCCTTGGGCGGCCACGGCGCCGTTGATGTAGGCCACCTCGGTACGGCGGTGGGCGCGCAGGTCCTGGAGCATGGAGCTGAGGTTGGCGGCGGTGCGCCGGGCCACTTCCTCCACGGCGGCGAGCATGTCTTCGTGCAGGAAGCGCACGCCCAGGCGCGCGCCCACCTCCACGGCTTCGGCCACGGCCTGGCCCATGAGGCGGCGGGCGGGGGGGAGTTCGAGCAGGCGTCCGTTGGGCACGCCCAGGATGGCGGTCAGGGCGTTGATGCCCACGTTGATGACCAGCTTGGTCCAGATGAGGTCGCGGGCGCCTTGGGTGGCCTGGGTGTCGAAGCCGGCGGAGCGGAAGGTCTCCACCACCTGATGGGTGAAGGGGTCGGGTGCGCCGCGGGCGGGGCCCAGGTGGGTCTGTCCGCGGCCGGCGTGTCGCACGTGGCCGTGGTCCAGCAGGGTGGCGCCTTCGCTGGTGATGCCGCCCAGGACGCGGTCCGGGCCCAGGGCCTCCACCAGGGTTTCCAGGTTGCCCAGGCCGTTCTGCAGGGTGAGGGCGCGGGCTTCTCGAGGCAGGTGTTGGCTCAAGGTCTGGGCCACCTCTGCGGTGTGGTAGGCCTTGACGCAGACCAGGGCCAGGTCGCAGTGGGCCAGGGCCTGTTGGGGGTCGGCGCTGGTGGGCACGTTCACGCGCACCTGGCCGGTTTGGTCTTCCAGCAAGAGACCCTGTTGGTTCAGGCGTTGGGCGCGCTGGGGGCGGTGGTCCAGCAGGCGCACCTCCACTCCGGCCTGGGCCAGGCGCACCGCCCACAGCAGGCCCATGGCTCCGGGGCCGACGACCGTGATGCGCATCTCACCCTCCTTGGTGAGTGGGTGGGGGTTGGTTGTTGGCCTCTAGTCCTCCATGAGGCGGGCGGCCACCTCCGGGTCCATGGTGAACTCGTGTTCGGGGGCGGGGAAGGCGCCGCTTTTCACTTCGTCCACGTAGGTCTGCATGGTCTGGCGGATCTGGGACCAGAGGTCCAGGTATTGTTTGGCCATCTTGGGGGTCTTGCGCGTGGTGAGGCCCACCAGGTCATGGTAGACCAGGACCTGGCCGTGGCAGTGGGGTCCGGCGCCGATGCCGATGGTGATCATGCCGGTGCGTTCGGTGATGGCGCGGGCCAGGGGTGAGGGGATACACTCGAACACGATCAGGTCGGCGCCGGCCACTTCCAGGGCGCGGGCGTCCTCGATCAGCTTGCGGGCGCTTTCCAGGTCCTTGCCCTGGACGCGGTAGCCGCCCAGTTTGGAGACGCTCTGGGGGGTGAGGCCGATGTGGGCGCAGACGGGGATGCCGGCCTCCACGATGGCGCGGACGGTGCTGGCCATTTCGGCGCCGCCCTCCAGCTTGACGCAGTCGCACCCGGCCTCCTTGAGGAAGCGGCCGGCGTTGGCCACGGCCTGCTGGTGGCTGACCTGGTAGCTGAGGAAGGGCATGTCGCCGATGAGGAAGGCGCGGCTCAGCCCGCGGCGCACCGCCTGGCAGTGGTGGATCATCTGGTCCATGGTCACGGGTACGGTGGAGTCCAGGCCCATGACCACGTTGCCCAGGCTGTCGCCCACCAGGACCACCTCCACTCCGGCCTCGTCGCAGAGGCGGGCGGTGGGGTAGTCGTAGGCGGTGAGCACGGCGATCTTCTCGCCGGTGTCCTTCATTTCCTTCAAGCGGGTCAGGGTCACCTTGTCTGCGGACATGATCCCCTCCTCATGGGTGTGTAAACGACGAACGCGCGCGTCCTGCTGGTGACGCACGCGCTACACGAAAACTAGGCCTCTGGTGTGTGGAGGCCGGCCTTTGTGGGTCCACGCATGCCGTCTCGGTCCCGGCAGGATCCAAGCGGCTTCCTTGGGAAGCGTTCCCGGTGCCTGTTTGTTGCTCTTAGGTTATCCCAGGGCTGCGGGGCTGTAAAGGGCCTGGGGCGGGCGGTGGGGGTCGAAAAACGTTGACAGCTCTTCGAGGCTGTGATGTTCTGGGGTGCGGCCGGGTCCCCGGCCGGGTCGAAGGCATAGCGAGCATGTAGTCACGGTCGGCCCTGGTGGAGGCCGGGGCCGGCCCCGAGCAGTGAGGAGAGAAAGGAGTCGGGCATGGCGGCAGAGCTGATCAAGGGTTTGCCGGTGGCCAACGCCATCCGCGAGGAGATAAGCCAGAAGGTGGCCGAGCTGAAGACCAAGGGGGTGCAGCCCAAGCTGGCGGTGCTTTTGGTGGGGGACGACCCGGGCAGCGTGTGGTACGCCAAGTCCAAGGTGAAGGTGGGCGAGAAGCTGGGCATCATCGTGGACCTGCACCGCATGGCCGCGGACACCAGCCAGGACACGGTGCTGCAGCAGATCGCGGCCTGGAACCAGGACCCGGAGGTACACGGCATCCTGGTGGAGTTGCCCTTGCCCAAGCACCTGAGCAAGGAGGCGGTGATGGAGGCCATCACCCCCAAGAAGGACGTGGACGGGGTGCATCCGGTCAACCGCGGCTACCTGTTGGGCGGGCAGGAGCACCTGGCCCTGGTGCCGGCCACGCCTTTGAGCTGCATCGCCCTGGCCGAGCGGGCGGGCATCAACTTCCGGGGCAAGCGGGTGACCCTGGTGGGACGTGGTGACACCGTGGGCCGTCCCCTGGCCAGCCTGCTCATCAAGCGCGACGCCACCATCACCGTGTGCCACACCAAGACCGTGGACCTGGCCGCGGAGTGCCGCCGGGGCGAGATCGTGGTGGCCGCGGCCGGGTTTGCGGGCCTGATCAAGAAGGACATGATCAGCCCCGGTACGGTGGTGATCGACGCCGGGGTCAACGAGGTGGAGGAGGGCAAGTACGTGGGCGACGTGGAGCCCGACGTGGCCGAGGTGGCCGCGGCCCTCACCCCGGTGCCCGGCGGCGTGGGCAGCCTCACCACCACCATCATCATGCAGAACCTGCTCAAGGCCATCTCTCTGCAGGGACTGGGCTAGGAGCCAGGAAAGGAGCGGTATCCCATGGCCGAGGACAAGGTCTACAATCAGGTATTGTCCGATTTCATCGCGGTGGCCGCCTCCAAGAGCCACACCCCCGGCGGCGGCAACGTCAGCGCCGTGGTGGCCACCCTGGGCGCCTCCATGGTGGCCATGGTGGGCAACCTCACCCTGAGCAACAAGAAGTACGCCGAACACCACGACAAGGCCGCCGCCAGCGTGGAGCGGGTCATGGCCCTGATCGAGAAGCTCAAGGGCCTAACCAACCAGGACATCGCGGCCTTCGACAACTACATGGCCTGCTTCCGCATGCCCAAGGAGACCGAGGAGGAGAAGAAGGCCCGCGCCGCCGCCATCCAGGACGCGGCCAAACAGGCCACCCGCGTACCCCTGGAGATCTGCAAGGTCTGCCTGGAGGTGCTCAAGGAGGCCGAGGACCTCTCCAAGTACGGCAACCTCATGGCCATCAGCGACGTGGGCGTGGGGGCCATGGTCTGCGAGGCTGCCCTGCGCGCCTGCATGCTCAGCGTGGACATCAACCTGCCCACCATCAAGGACCAGGACTTCGTGGCCCAGGTCAAGGCCGAACGCGCCCGGCTGTTCGTGGAGGCCGAGGAGCTGAAGCTGTTGGCCCTGGCCCGAGTCAAGGAGAAGATGGGCTAGCGGGCCACGGCCGAGCCGACAGCAGATCGGCGTGCGGGGCGGT
>MTPE01000351.1 GCA_002011835.1 Desulfarculaceae bacterium JdFR-95
CCAGCTCCTCCACCCGGCTCAGCACCCCCACGGTGAGTGGCCCGCCGCAGACCGGGCACAGGCCGTTCAGCTCGCGGGTCTGGGCCGGCTCCAGGCGCACGCCGCACTTGCGGTGCCCGTCCAGGTGGTACTTGCCCTCGTGGGGGAAGAACTCCAGGGTGCCGGCGAAGGCCTCCCCCCGGCGGTCGGCCAGGGCCGCGGCCAGGGCGGGATAGGTGGGCTCACAGCGCAACAGGTCGGCCTCGCGGGCCAGCTTGGCCGGGCTGTGGGCGTCGCTGTGGCTGACCAGGGTGTAGCGGTCCAGGGCCGACAGGCGCCAGTTCATGGGGGGGTCGCTGGACAGGCCGGTTTCCAGGGCGTGGATGTGGTGGGCCAGGTCGCCGAAGCACTCCTCGATGGTGTCGAAGCCGCTCTTGGAGCCGAACAGGCTGAACCAGGGGGTCCAGATGTGGGCGGGGATGAAGATGACCGCCGGTTCCACCTCTAGGCACAGCTCCAGCAGGTCGCGGGCGTCCAGGCCCAGGATGGGCCGGCCGTCGCTGGTGATGTTGCCCAGGCGCTCCAGGCGCCGGCCCAGGCGCTCCACCGCCTCGAAGTCGGGCATGAGCACCAGGTTGTGGATCTTGCGCGTGCGGCCGCCGCGCTTGTAGATGCTGGAGATCTCGCCCGAGAGCAGGAAGCGCACCGGCCGGCGGCAGGCGGGGGGCACCTGGGGGGCCAGCTCCCGTTCCAGCTCCGGGCGCAGGCGGTAGGCGCCGTCGCCGGTGGGGGTGAGTTTCTCCTTCAGCTCGGCCAGCCAGGCGGGATGGGTGAAGTCGCCGGTGCCCACCAGGTCCACGCCCTTCTTCTGTGCGGCCAGCCACAGGCCCTCGGGGGTCAGCTCGCGCGAGGTGGCGCGGGAGTAGCGCGAGTGTATGTGCAGGTCGGCCACGATCATGGCTATGCAGGCTAGCCCAAAGGGGCGGCCCTTGGCAACCCGGGTGAGAGGATGTTAAGATTCGCCAGGCGTGGCACCATGTTGTCGGTCTCGAGCACAGGCAGGGGGCCGGGGGAGCCTCCCTGGGGGCGGTGTCTGCACCTGGCCGCGGGCACCTGTCCGGTGTTGGCGCTGGAGGGCATGGAGCTGGCCGGGGCCGGCCCGCGGGCCGAGCTGAGCCAGGAGTTGGCCCTGATGCGCCTGGCGCGGGCCTGCGCGGAGTGTGCCCTAGCCCCGGAGGAGGAGCGGTGAGCGATCCCGTACTGCCCCGGGTCAAGCCCGGCGCGCGTATCCTCATCGTGGAGGACGAGGCGGACAGCGCCCGCCTCTACCGCACCCTCATGGAGTCCCAGGGCTACGAGACCGTGACCTGCGCCACCGGCGAGGAGGCCCTGGAGCGCCTGCGCGAAGAGCCGGGCTACGACCTGGTGCTGCTGGACATGATCCTGCCCGGCCTGAGCGGCTGGGAGGTGCTGGAGCACATCAAGTCCGACGGCAAGCTGCGCTACGTGCCGGTGGTGGTACTGTCGGCCATCCACGCGAAGCAGACCGCGCTCAAGGCCCTGGAGATGGGGGCCGAGGACTTCCTCACCAAGCCGGTGGACGTGGAGACCATGCTCAGCCGGGTGCGGGTGATGCTGCGCATCCGCACCCTGTACGAGGACCTGCTGCACGAGCGCGGCGGCCGCCAGCAGGCCCAGCGCACCCTGGAGATGCGGCGCTACCTGGCCCGGGTCATGGGCGGCTCACCCCAGGTGCAGGAGCTGGCCGACGTGCTGGACAACGTGGTGGCCACCGACGCCACGGTACTGCTGGAGGGCGAGAGCGGCACGGGCAAGAGTCTGTTGGCCGAGGCCATCCACCGCTTCAGCCGGCGGGCGGACGGTCCCTTTGTGGTGGTGACCTGCTCGGCCTACCCCGAGACCCTGTTGGCCTCGGAGCTGTTCGGCCACGAGAAGGGCGCCTTCACCGGGGCCATCCGGCGCAAGCTGGGCCGCTTCGAGCAGGCCCAGGGCGGCACCATCTTCCTGGACGAGGTGGCCGAGATCAGCCCCCTGACCCAGCTCGCCCTGCTCAGGGTGATCCAGGACCGGCAGTTCGAGCGGGTGGGGGGGGAGAAGACCATCACCGCGGACGTGCGCATCGTGGCCGCCACCAACAAGCGCCTGTCCGAGCTGGTGGAGCAGGGCCGCTTCCGGGAGGACCTGTACTACCGGCTCAACGTGGTGCACTTGACCGTGCCCCCCCTGCGCGAGCGGCCCGAGGACATCCCCTTCCTGAGCCACTACTTCCTACGCAGCCAGCGGGAGAAGCTGGGCAAGCCCATCTACGGCTTCACCCGCGAGGCCCTGGGCCGGCTGATGAGCTATTCCTGGCCGGGCAACGTGCGCGAGCTGCGCAACGTG
This sequence comes from Desulfarculaceae bacterium JdFR-95, assembly GCA_002011835.1. Classification (GTDB taxonomy): domain Bacteria; phylum Desulfobacterota; class Desulfarculia; order Desulfarculales; family Desulfarculaceae; genus Desulfocarbo. The sequence continues at coordinate 2,383 of MTPE01000351.1, forward strand.
GTGGAGCACGCGGCGCTGATGTGCCAGGGCGAGGTGGTGGGCCTGGAGCACCTGCCTGCCAGCCTGCTGCGCGACCAGAACGGCGGCGAGAACGTGCCCCCCGGACGCCTGCACGAGCAGGAGCGGCGTCTGATCGAAAAGACCCTGGAGCAGGTGGGCTGGAACAAGTACCGTGCGGCCCAGATCCTGGGAGTGGCCCGCTCCACCCTCTACAGCAAGATCCGACGCTACGGCCTGAAGCCGCCGGCCAAGGACAAAGCCGTCGGCTGAGGCGGTTTCATCCTCCCCAGGCCAGCCACAACCAGGCCGCCAGGGCCGAAACCCCCATGAAGGGCAGGGCCAGGCGGTGGAACCGACCCCACAGGCCTCCCCCGGCCAGCTGCACCGCGATGAGGTTGGCCAGGGAGGCCGGGGCCAGGCCGTTGCCCGCCAGGTTCACCGCCCAGGCCAGCACCGGCCACCGGGAGGTGAAGCGGGCCAGGAGCATGGTGGCGGGCAGGTTGCTGAGCACCTGGGAGGAGGCCAGCCCGGCCAGGAACACCCCCGCTTCCCCCCGGGCCATGACCCCCTCCAGCCAGCGGGCCAGGGGCGGCCACCCTCCCAGCAGGTGCAGGTCCACGAACATCACCGCGAACAAGACAATCAGCGACCAGCGCACCCGCAACAGCACCCGCGGGGCCAAGCACAGATAGGCCCCCAACACCACCGGCAGGCCCCAGCCCGCCCAGCCCAGCTCCACCGCGGCCAGGAAGGCCGCGAAACCCGCTCCCGAACCCAAGAGCAAGGGCAGCCGCAAGCCCGGCGCTTCCCGCTCCGGGGCCAAGCGTATCGGCCGGGGCGGAAACACCAGCCACACCAGGGCCGCCAGCAGCCCCAGCAGGATCAGCTCCAGGGGGAGCATGGCACGCACGAAGGCGGCGAAGGGGATCTGGAAATGATGCCAGAGGAACAGGTTCTGGGGGTTGCCCATGGGGGTGAGGCTGGAGCCGGCGTTGACCGCGATGGCCTCGCACACCACCAGGCGCCCCACCCCCACCCCCGAGGCCCGCCCCGCGGCCAGGGTCAGGGGCACCACCACGAACAGGGTGATGTCGTTGGTGAGGAACATGGACAGCCCCGCCGACAACCCCACCAACACCGCCGCCAGGCCCCGCAGGGTGTGCAGGCGGGCCAGCAGGCGCCGGGCCAGGTGGTGGAAAGCGTTGCTCTCCTTCAGGCCCGTGGTGAGGGACAACAGCCCGGCCAAGGCCCATATGGTGGGCCAGTCCACCAGCTCGGGGTAGCGGAGCGCCTGGTGGGGGTGCAGCAGGGTGTAGGCCACCAGGGGTGCCAGGAAGATCGCCAGGAAGGGCTCCTGCCTCAGCCTAGCGCGCATAGTACGCACTAGAGCCCTGCTCCCCTCAGCGCGGCGCATCGGCTCTCGAGGCCTGGCCGGCGGAAGCTCGGACCCGCGGACGTGCCGGGGCCAGACACTCTGAGGTGGGACGCCAATCCTGCCCCGCCAAACCGAGGTGCTGGGACACCGTCCGCCAAGGGTGAGCCCAGGTGGGCCACAGCGGCAAGGGGCAGGAGCAAAGTCCGCCCTGCACGGCGAGGCAAAGACGACAAGGGGGTCTCATGAGGAACTCACTTCAGATCCTCCCGCCCGGCATGTCTACCACTCTACTCCCTGCGGAGGCCACAAACCAGGAGGTCTGTGGTCTCTGTCCGGTGGTCAGTGAGATATTATAATTTTGTGAACAAGTAAGGGCCAAGGGAGCAGCAGCATGGACTTCGCATCCTATTGGAAGGCCGTGGTGGACACCATGGACGAGGGTCTGTTGGTGGTGGACGACCACGGCACCATCCTGCAGGTCAATCCCGCGGTACTCAAGATGACCGGCTACCGGGAGGAGGAGCTGGTGGGCCGGCGGTGCACCATTCTCAACTGCACCGGCTGCGAGATCGTGGGCAAGGGCCGGGGCAAGGACTGGTGTCGGCTGTTCCGAGTGGGGCGGGTGCGGGCCAAGCAGTGCTTCATCACCGCCCGCGACGGGCAACTGATCAACGTGACCAAGCGGGCCAGTGTGCTCAAGGACGGCTCCGGGCGCATCATGGGGGCGGTGGAGACCCTGACCGACATCAGCGAGCTGGTGCGCAAGGAGCAGGAGATCAGCGCCCTGCGGCGCACCCTGTCGGGCCGGGACGGCTTCTACGGCATGCTGGGCCACAGCCCGGCCATGCAGCGATTGTATTCGCTCCTGGAGAAGGTGGCCCAGAGCCAGGCGCCGGTTTTGATCTACGGCGAGAGCGGCACGGGCAAGGAGCTGGCCGCCCGGGCCATCCACGAGCTGGGTCCGCGGCGAAACGGCCCCTTCATCAAGGTAAACTGTGCGGCCCTGAACGAGAACCTGCTGGAGAGCGAGCTGTTCGGCCACGTCAAGGGCGCCTTCACCGGGGCGGACCGCACCCGCATCGGCCGCTTCGAGGCCGCCTCGGGCGGCGACCTGCTCCTGGACGAGGTGGGCGACATGCCTCCGGCCATCCAGGTCAAGCTCCTGCGGGTGATCGAGGAGAAGGAGATCGAGCGGGTGGGCGACCACCGCCCCATCCCGGTGGACGTGCGCATCATGGCCGCCACCAACAAGAACCTGGAGGAGCTGATCGCGGCCGGCCGCTTCCGCGAGGACCTGTACTATCGCATCAACGTGGTGCCGGTCTCCCTGCCCCCCTTGCGCGAGCGGGTGGAGGACATCCCCCTGTTGGCCGAGAGCTTCATCGCCGAGGTGGCGGCCAAGAGCGGCAAGCCCATCCGCGGCCTGTCGCCAGAGGCCCGCCAGCGGCTGATGACCTACCCCTGGCCGGGCAACGTGCGCGAGCTGTTCAACGCCGTGGAGTACGCCGTGGTCCTGTGCCCGGAGGGAGAGATCCTGCCCGAGCATCTGCCCCCGCGTCTGGCAGGGCGCCGTTCTCACGCCCGTCCTGCTCGGTCCCAGGCCTTCGAAGACCGCGAGGCCCGCCAGCGGCGCGAGCTGGTGGAGGCGCTCATCGCCTGCCGGGGCAACCAGACCCAGGCCGCCCGCCGTCTGGGAATAAGCCGGGTCACGGTGTGGAACCGCTGTCGCCGCTACGGGGTGGACCCTCGCAACCCAGCCTGACCTCCCTCTGATTACCCCCCTTGTTCCTTGTGACTACGGCGTGCTAGCCTAGGAAATGAACATTCATTCCGGGCCAGAGGCCGAATCGCGTAGCCTGCCCGATATTTGGGCCTCTTCTGGGAGGAGGACAGGGAATGAGCGCCAAGCGGGTGGCCAGGGTGACCGACATCATCGCCGCCAGTCCGGTGAGCTTCGAAGACGCCATCAAGGTGGGCTTCGAGCGCGCCACCAAGACCCTGCGCGGGATCACCGGCATAAAGGTGGTGGAGCAGCGGGTGGCGGTGGAGGACAACCAGGTGTCCGAATACCGGGTTCGCATGGAGGTGATCTTCATCCTGGAAGACTAGAAACCAGACGATCTCCCTGGCCCGTCGCCAAGGGACAGATGCTCTACCCGCGTCATGCGCTGCCTGGGAGTAACCAGGCAGCGAGGAGCATGGAGCGGGTGGAGGAGCAGAATCCGGTAAGCGGTCACTGCGGCAGGCATCAAGAGCTGTCTTGGTGTCCGTTGGAGGCCGAGCCACAGGGAAACATCTCCTCACATCCTGATCATGCTTTCGGGGTGGAGGGAGGGGAACAGCTCTTTAGCCCTGTAGATCGAAGCTGGGCCATTTCCCGCATCTTGGAGACTCTCGCGTCCAGGGGCCGGTCCATGAAACTTCGCTGGCGACTGCTTATTTCCTACCTCCTGGTGGTGGTGGTGTGCCTGGGCTTGGCAGGGGTGCTGACCGGGATCACCCTGGAAGAGCTGGCCAGAGAAAACCTGGAGGCCGCCCGCACCGCGGTGGACGAGATCACCGAGGTGACCTACCGGGTGTCCGAGAACGTGCTCACCGCCTATGGCCAGCGTATGGTGCGCATCAAGGCCGAGGCGGTGGCCAAGGAGCTGGCCCCGCTCCTCAAGGGCAAGGGTCCCGAGGACTATCCCCGTCTGCGACGCGACGAATCCCTGCGCGCCGTCGCTACCCAAGACCTCATGAGTCTGGAGGGGGTGGCGGGCTATCTGGACCTGCTGGACGACACCGGCGTATCGGTGCTGCACCCCAACCGCTCGGTGGAGGGCCGCAACTTCTCGGAGTGGAAGGACAAGTTCCCCCGCATGTGGGAGTTGGTGCAACAGTCCTTCCGTGAAGACTTGGTGCAGGGCTACTACACCTTCATTGACCGCCACAACCGCGAACGGCTCAAGTTCATGGTGCTCTGCCGCGTGCCCGGCACCCGCTTCATCATCTGCGCCGTGGCCAACATCGACCAGTTCTTCCTGCCCGTGCACAACCGCATCCGCCAGGCGGCCCAGAACGTACAGGGCCAGGCCCTGCGGCGCCACAAAGAACTGTACGCCCGCAGCCGACTACGCATGCAGCAGATATTGCTGTTGAGCCTGGGCGCGGCCCTGGTGGTGGGCCTGGTGTTCGGGCTGTGGTTCGCCGCAGCCTTGAGCCGGCCCATCCAGCGTCTGCGCGACGCGGTGGTCAAGGTGGGCGAAGGAGACTTCTCGGTGCAGGTGGAACCCACCGGCTCGGCCGAGACCCGCGAGCTGGCCAAGGCCTTCAACTTGATGGGCAGCCAACTGACCGTCTACATGGACCGCCTCAAGGAGGAGACCGCCGCCCACCAGGCCGTGCTCAGCGAGGTACGCATCGCCCGCCGCATCCAGCAAGCCCTGTTGCCTCATTCCTTCCCGCCCTTCCCCCACCGGAGCGAAATGGCCCTGTATGCGGTCAACATGCCGGCCAAGGAGCCGGCCTGCGACTTCTACGACTTCTTCCCTCGGCCCGACGACCATCTGGTTCTGGTGCAGGCCGACATATCCAGCCGCGGGGTCCATGCCGCCCTGTTCATGGCCATCACCCGCACCCTGCTACGCAACGTCTGCTCTCACCAGCCCGATCCCGCTGCCGCGCTCACCGAGGCCAACCACATGCTCTGCCAGGACAACGAAGCGGCCATGTTCGCCCGCGTGGTGTTGATCTACTACCACGTCCCCAGCGGACGCCTCGCCTATGCCAATGCGGGCTACGAGTCCCCCTATCTGGTGGCCGGAGACGAAGTACGTCCCCTGGAACCCACCGGAGAGCCCGCCTTGGGAGTGAAGGACGGACATCAATATCGACTGGAAGACGGGCTCCTCGCCCCGGACCAGGTACTATTCCTGTACAGCGACGGTCTAATCCAGGCCCGTTCCCCCTCTGGAGAGCCCTTTGGGCACCAGCGCCTGAGCCAAACCCTGGCCGCGACCGTGGGCGAGCCGGTGGAGGAGATATGCAACCGGGTCCTGGACGAGGTGCTGCGCTTCCAGGCCAGCGACCAGGAGGACGACCTCACCCTGCTGGCGTTGCGCAACTGCCTGGAAGGAGCATGAAACAGAACCAGTCCCCAAAAGCAGCGCCGCCCAGGGGCCGGCCGGCCCCTGGGCGGCGCCTGTACCTCGGAGCTTGTCAGATCATGCGGTTGATGATGGAAGCACCGCCGGCCATCATGTCCTGGAGCCCCTGGGGCTTGAGGGTAGAGCCGGCACTGAGGCCGCGGCCCGGACCCAGGCCGAGCGCCGCGCTGGCCAGGGCCTTCAGGTCCTTCTGCAGGCCCGTACCCTGGAGCCGACCCTTGCCCACGGCGCCCGGGCTCATCAGGTTCTTGATCAGCCCCTTGCCCGAGTCCTGCTCCATCAGGTTGGCCACGGCCAACCCCTGGGCCTCCTTCTGGCCCAGTCCCATCTGCGCGGCCTGGCTCTGCCCCGCCGCCAGGGCGGACTGAACCCCCACCTTGGCCATCAAGCCAATGGTCAACGCCATAGGAGCACCTCCCTACGTGGTGCGCCCTCCCTGGACGTACTCTCGCCTTCCTTGGGGGTTTTCGCTAACAGGCGTGTCTTTCTGTAGTCATCTTAGCACTCGACGGCGATCCTGCCAAGCCCTTCCNCGAGGACGCAGACCCGGAAGGAGGCCTCCCCGTTCACCGTGCTCTTGGCTCCAGCTTGGGGTTGAAGTAGCCGTGGCGCAGGCGGGGATAGCGGCGCTTGAGGTCGGCGATCAGTTCGGCGATGCCCATGCGTTCCTCCGGCGGCGCCAGGCCCAGCTCGGCCAGGTACACCTCGGGGTCGATGTTGAGGTTGCGCCACTGGATCATGTCCAGCTCGGTGTCCTCGATCAGCCGGCGCAGGGCGGCCACCTCCTCGGGCCGGTCGGTGAGTCCGGGCAGGGTGAGCAGGTTTATGGAGGCGAAGCCGCCGGCCCGCTTCACCTCGCGGATGCTCTGCACGGCCTCCTCCAGGGACCAGCCCTGGGGGCGGTAGTAGGCGCGGTGGCGTTCGGGGAGGAGGCTGTTGAGCGACACCCGTATGGAGGAGAGTCCCTCGCGCACCAGCCGGCGCACCACCTCCGGGCGGCTGCCGTTGGTGTTGAGGTTGATGGTGCCGGTGGGGTGACCCCGGCGGATGCGGGAGACGGCCGCGGCCATGAGTTCTTCTTGCATCAGGGGCTCGCCCTCGCACCCCTGGCCGAAGCTGACCAGGGGGTCGCGGGCGTGACGCAGGTGGTGCAGGGCCACCTCGGCCACTTCCTGGGGGGTGGGGCTGAAGTTCATGCGGCGCTGGGTGCAGGGGAAGCGGCCCTCGGGCTGGTGATTGAGGCAGCCCAGGCAGCGGGCGTTGCAGGCCGGCGAGGTGGGCAGGGGCGCCTCCCAGCGGCCCAGCATCAGGTTGCGCGCCGCGGGACAGCCGTAGGACAGGGCGCAGGTGCCCAGCTGCTGCCACAGGCGGTTGTCCCGGTAGCGGCGCAGGAGGCGCCGGGCCTGGGCGGCGATGCGCTGGGGCGAGGGGAAGCGCTCCGGGTCCTGGCGCGGCGAGGGGTCCACGCGCAGGCCCGTCACCACGAAGCGCCCCCGGCTGAAGCCCACCGCAGCATAGGCGAACAGGGGCAGGTTGGGGGCCCCG
>MTPE01000352.1 GCA_002011835.1 Desulfarculaceae bacterium JdFR-95
GAGGTGGTCAGCCGGCTGGTGAAGGAGTTCGGCCTCACCCTGCTGCTGGTGGAGCAGAACTTCCGCATCGCCTTGCAGATGGCCACCCGCCACTACCTGATGGGCACCAAGAGCAAGATCCAGGGCGTGGTGAGCTCCCAGGAGCTGATGGAGAACCAGGAGCTGATCAAGAAACACCTGTCGGTGTGAGGGGCGGGAGCGTCCCTCGCGCCGGCTCCAGTGAGGAGAGGACATGCAGCTTACGTTCCAGACCGAGCAGAAGGTTTGCCAGGTGGGCGGGGTCAAGTTCGGCGGCCAGCCCGGCGACTACCCCACGGTGGTGGTGCCCTCCATCTTCCAGAAGGGCGACCGCGTCTTCGAGGGCGCCAAGCGCAAGGAGGGCTTCAACGAGGAGCGGGCCCGCCAGCTCTTGCAGACCACCCAGCGTCTCTCCCAGGAGACCGGGGTGCCGGCCATGGTGGACATCGTGGCCAACACGGGCAAGGAGTTCGAGACCTACATCGACTTCGTGGTGGAGAACTGCGACCTGCCCTTCTGCATCGACGCCTGGGTGATGAAGCCCAAGCTGGCCGGCGCGGCCTACTGCGCCGACAAGGGGCTGTTGGACCGCATGTTCTACAACAGNCTCACGGTGTGGGAGCAGGACATCGCCACCGAGATCAAGGAGATCGCCGGCATGGGGGTCAAGCACGTGCTGTTGGTGGCCTTCGACAACGAAGACCCCATGCCCAGCGGCCGGGTCACCGGCACCCGGCGGCTTCTGGACGCCATCGCCGAGGCGGGGGCCGACTTCGAGAGCATCTTCGTGGACACCTCGGTGATGAACGGCCCGGCCACCGCCTTCTGCTCCCTGTCCAACCGCCTGATCAAGGAGGAGTGGGGCCTGCCCACGGCCAGCGCGCCCTCCAACGGCTCCTACATGTGGAAGCAGGCCCGCGAGCTGTGGGGCTTCAAGGGCTGGGCCGGGGCGGACGCGGCCCTGGAGGCCCTGGCCGCGGTGACCTACCACGACATGATCTTCACCGGGCCCATGGCGGGCAGCGAGCGNATCATCCCCGCGGTGGCCATGGCCGACGCCTTTCTGGCCACCNTGGTCTTCGGCCAGGAGAAGCGGCTGCCCAAGGACCCCAACCACCCCCTGTTCAAGCTGTTCCCCGAGTTCGCCGAGCAGCTGAAGGGGATGTGAGGCGGCATTACACCACACGAAAGTCATAGAAGGGGACGGAAGCGATGAATCCCAAGGAGCGGGTACAGAAGTTCTTCCGGCGGGAGCCGGTGGACACCATGCCGTTGTTCTCGGGCATGGGTACAGTGACGGTGCAGGCCATCGAGGCCCTGGGCTATCAGTTCGCCAAGGTGCACACCGACGCGGAGATGATGGCCAACCTGGCGCTCAAGTCGGCCGAGATGTACGGCTACGACGGGGTGGTGGTGCCCTACGACATGTGCACCGTGCCCGAGGCCCTGGGCCGGGGAGTGAGCCTCTACGAAGACGCCGAGGGCATCCTCTATCCCACCGTGCCCACCAAGTGGGCCAACCTGGACGAGGTGGACCTGCCCGAGGACTTCTCCACCATCTTCAGCCGGGGCCGCATGCCGGTGGTGGACGAGGCCCTGAAGCGCTGCCTGGACTACGAGGGCGAGCGGGGCAAGCTGGCCGTGGGGGGCTGGGTACTGGGGCCCTTCACCATGGCCGGCCAGGTGATCGAGCTGGACGTGCTGCTCAAGGGTGTGGCCAAGGACCGCCAGCGGGTGACTGCCTTCCTGGACCGCATGACCGAGCTGGTGATCGCGGTGGCCCGCCACTACCAGGAGCTGGGGGTGGACTTCATCAACATCCGCGAGATGGGCTCGGGCACGGACCTGCTCTCGCCGCGCATGTGGAAGATGCTGATCAAGCCCAACCTGGAGAAGGTGTTCGCGGCCCTGGAGGTGCCCAAGGTGAACCACATCTGCGGTGGCACCGACCTGATCGTGGAGATGATGAACGACTGCGGGGCCGACGCCATCAGCGTGGACCAGAAGAACAACGTGGCCGAGTCGCGGCGCAAGCTGGGCGACGACGCCCTGATCCTGGGCAACTTCGACCCCTACGGCACCCTGGTGCAGATGGACGCGGCCGAGGTGCCGGCGGTGATCAGGAAATGCATCGACGACGGGGTGGACGCGGTCTGGCCGGGCTGCGACATCTGGCCCGACGTCAAACAGGAGAACATGGAGGCCTACGTGAAGGCGGTGCGCGACTACGGCCGCCAGCCCACCCCGGCGGTGGGCCGCCTGTAGGCGCGGGGCCTCCTGGAGAGCGGGTAAGAAACGGAGGGAGTTCTCATGGCAAACGATCGCAGGGAGGAGCTGCTCAAGGAGCTCCGCGAGGGCGTGGTGGAGTTCGACGAGGAGCGGGTCAAGGCCGCGGCCCAGGCGGTGGTGGACGAGGGGCTCAACGCCTACGACGCCATCATGAACGGCCTGGCCGCGGGCATGGAGGAGGTGGGCGAGCTGTACGACCAGCAGGAGTACTTCGTGCCCGAGCTCCTCATGTGCGCCGACGCGCTCTATGCCGGCCTGGACATCCTCAAACCCCACATCCGCCCCGAGGACATCGGGGCCACGGCCAAGGGCCAGGTGGTGATCGGCACCGTGCAGGGTGACGTGCACGACATCGGCAAGAACATCATCAAGATGATGTTCGAGGTGGCCGGCTTCACCGTGCACGACCTGGGCCGCGACGTGCCCCTGGAGAAGTTCGTGGAGGAGCAGCTCAAGACCGACAGCGAGATCGTGGCGCTCTCGGCCATGATGACCACCACCATGATGGGCATGAAGAAGGTCATCGAGATGATCAAGGAGAAGAACCCCAACGTGCAGATCATGTTGGGCGGGGCGCCGGTGACCTCGGACGTGGCCGAGCTGTTCGGGGCCGACGGCTACGCCGAGAGCGCGGGCAATGCGGTGCAGGAAGCGGTCAAGATGATCTCCAATCTGCGCAAGCTGCAGAACCAGGGCCAGCAGGAGCAGAAGGACTCCTGAGTGAGCGCGAAACAGCCAAGCGGCGGGCCGGCTCTTTCCTGGTGCGGAACCCAACACAGGCGTGGGAGCTGATTCATGGCGGACACGGTGAAGGTGATCTTCCAGCCCTCGGGACGCCGGGGCGAGGTGGAGAAGGGCATCAACCTGATCGAGGCCTCGCGGCGCCTGGGCGTGGACATCGAGGCCCTCTGCGGCGAGAAGAAGGTCTGCGGCAAGTGCAAGGTGCGCATCGAACAGGGAGTGTTCCCCAAGTACGGGATCACCTCCAGCCTGGACCACGTCAGCGACTGGCAGAAGGAGGAAGGCAAGTTCATCAGCGAGGCCGAGCGCGCCCAGGGCTATCGCCTGGCCTGCGCGGCCAAGCTCACCGGTGACGTGCTGGTCTTCGTGCCTGAGGAGTCGCGCGCGGGCAAGCAGGTGGTCTCCAAGGCCGCCCGCGACATCCCCATCGAGTGGAACCCGGCGGTGAAGCTCTACACCGTGAGCATGAAGCCCCCCAGCTTCGAAGACCCCCTGGGCGACTTCGAACGCACCGCCCGCGCCCTGGAGGAACAGCACGGGCTCAAGGACCTGGACATCGACTGGCTCATCCTGCAGCGCCTGCCCGGGGCCCTGCGCCAGGGCGACTGGACCGTCACCGTGGCGGTGTGGAACGACCGCGAGATCATCAAGGTCTGGCCCGGCGAGGTGAAGGACTACTACGGCTTCGGCATCGACGTGGGCACCACCACCGTGGCCGCCTACTTCTGCAACATGCGCACCATGGAGGTGATCGATACGGTGTCCATGATGAACCCGCAGTGCAAGTACGGCGAGGACGTCATGGCCCGCATCACCTACCACATGCAGACCCCCGGCGGCCTGGAACGCATGAGCGACGACATCATCGCCGGGCTCAACCAGCTCATCGCCCAGGCCTGTGAGGCCACCTGGCCCCCCAAGCGCAAGAAGCGCGACGCCGAGGGCAACGTGGTCACGGACGAGAACGGCAAGCCGGTGATGGAGGAGGCCCCCGAGGAGGGCAAGACCTATCTGCGGCTCACCCCGGAGGACATCCTGGACGTGACCATCGGCTGCAACACGGCCATGCACCACATCCTGCTCAAGCTGGACCCCCAGTACGTGGGCTTGGCCCCCTTCCCCCCGGTGGTGCACCGCAGCCTGGACATCAAGGCCCGTGACCTGGGGCTGAAGATCAATCCCGGCTCCTACGTCTTCATCCTGCCCAACGAGGCCGGCTTCGTGGGGGCGGACAACGTCTGCGTGCTCATCGCCGAGGAGCCCTACAAGAGCGACAAGCTGCAGCTCATCATAGACATCGGCACCAACGGCGAGCTGGTGTTGGGCAACAAGGACAAGATGATCAGCTCCTCCTGCGCCACCGGCCCCGCCCTGGAGGGAGCCCAGCTCACCTTCGGCATGCGGGCCGCGCCCGGGGCCATCGAGCGCATCAAGATCGACCCCGAGACCCACGAGGTGGACTACAAGGTCATCGGCCGCGACGCCTGGAAGAACTACTCCAAGCCCGAGGAGATGCAGACCAAGGGCATCTGCGGCTCCGGCATCCTGGACGTGCTGGCCGAGCTCTACCGCGCGGGGGTGATCCTCAAGAGCGGGCGCTTCTCGCCCAAGCAGAAGTCCAACCGCTTCCGCAAGAACCCGGACAACCCCCGCCAGAAGGAGTTCGTCATCGCCTGGGCCGAGGAGACCTCCATCGGCAAGGACATCGTGATCACCCAGAAGGACATCCGCCAGATCCAGTTGGCCAAGGGCGCCCTCTACACCGGCTGCAAGCTCATGATGCGGCGCATGGGGGTGGACAAGGTGGACAGCATCAAGATCGCCGGCGCCTTCGGCACCCACGTGGACCGCACCAAGGCCCTGATCATGGGCCTGTTCCCGGACTGCGACCTGGAGAAGGTGGTCAGCGTGGGCAACGCCGCCGGCGACGGCGCCCGCATCGCCCTGCTCAACCGCGACAAGCGGACCGAGGCCAACTGGGTGGCCCGCAACGTGGAGTACATCGAGCTGACCGTGGAGCCGGACTTCGAGAAGGAGTTCATGGCCGCCATGCAGATACCGCACATGACCGACGACTTCCCGCACCTGCGCGGCATCGTGCCGGACGAGATCCTGGACCAGAAATAGGCGCCGCGGCTTCGGGTCGGCTCCTGGTTCCGTTCCACCTGCAAGGGGGAGGGAGAGACCATGACCAAGAAGGAGAGAGTTCTCAGACAGCTCGAGGGCAAGGAAGTGGACATGACCCCGGTGGGCAGCACCACCACCTATGCGGTCAAGGCCTTCGGCGACGCCTGCGGCTATCCCCGGCCCCAGGCCGACACCGACCCCAAGGCCATGTTCGAGTTCGCCCTCATGGGACCCAAGCTGTGCGGCTGGGAATGGGTCAAGGCCATGGGCTGGGACATCGTGCCCCTGTCCGAGGCCATGGGCGTGGAGCTGGGCCCGCCCACCCCGGAGACCCAATACTACGTCAAGGCCCACCCCTACGCCGAGAGCCTGGAGGGCCTGGAGTTCCCCAGCGACTTCCTGTCCCGCGGCCGCTTCCCGGTCTACAAGGAGCAGTTCCGCCTGCTCAAGGAGGCGGTGGGGGACGAGATGTGCGTCTTCGGCGAGAGCGAGGGCGCCTTCACCTGCGCCGCCAACCTGGTGGGCACCGAGCAGTTCATGAAGTGGATGTTCAAGGAGCCGGACAAGGTGCAGCAGGTGCTGGAGGTGACCAAGGAGGCCGCCATCGCCGCAGCCAACTTCGCCTTCGACTGCGGCGCCGACTGGTACGTCTTCGCCGAACCCACCTCCGGCCCCGCCCTGCTCAGCCCCCGCTTCTATAAGAAGGTGGTCCTGCCCCTGGAGCAGGAGATCATCAGCAAGGTCAAGGGCCCGGTGGTGCTGCACATCTGCGCCAACACCGACCCCATCATCGAGATGATGTGCGACACCGGCGCCGCGGGCATCTCCATCGAGGAGAAGGCCGACATGAAGCGGGCGGTGGAGATCGCCAACGCCAAGGGCGTGCGCGTGTTCGGCAACGTGGCCACCGCTACCACCCTGTTCAACGGCACCCCCGAGGAGTGCTACCAGGAGGCCAAGGCCGCCCTGGAGAACGGCACCAACTTCCTCTGCCCCGGCTGCGGAGTGGCCCCGCTGTCCCCCCTGGAGAACCTCAAGCAACTGCGCAAGGCCCGCGACGACTACTTCGGGGTCAAGAGCGAGTGGACCGACTAGGTGCTCCCTCCCGCACCCTGACGCCGGCCGGGGGCTCCGCCAGGAGCCCCCGGCTTTTTCACCCCCCGCAGGCGGCCGAGATGGACAGGCCCAGGCCAGGAACGGTGCCGCCGACACCACCCAGCCCGGAGCCTGGTGGCTCCGCCGGAGGCTGTGCCCGCGCGGCCCCCAAAAGCCGCTCGCCCGAAGGTACCCCTGTGTCCTGCCCTTGCCTCCTTCCAAGGCCGATGCGAAACGCGTCGGTAAATCGAGATTGATAATAGTATCAGCCAAACCAAATTTGCCGGAGTGATAACATCAGACATGCCGAGGAATGTTTCTGAAGATAACTTTATTTAGTCTTGAAAAGGATCAGAAATACCTATTAGACATCCCAAATTTTTCTGATAATCTCCCTCCTGAGGATTCCCCAAAACTGCTCGGCGGAGGGAGACATGTCCGAAGAATACCGCGCCATGTGGGAGTCTCTGGGGCTGGACCTGGAGGCGCACGATCAGCTTTTGTCCGCCTTGGGTGAGGGCTACCGGCAGGTGTTCCTGTCCCAGGAGGGCCGCCCCCGGGGCATGGAATACTTCGACTTCGTGATGAGCGAGGTGCACGGCCTGCGCATCAAGGAGCTGTTGGCGGCCAAGGCCGAGGGGCGCAAGGTGGTGGGGGCCTTCTGCGTCTTCGTGCCCGAGGAGCTGGTGCGGGCCACGGGCTCCGAGCTGGTGGGCCTGTGCGCCGGGGCAGACTTCGCCGTGGAGGAGGTGGACCGGATACTGCCGCGCAACACCTGCGCCCTGATCAAGAGCGCCTTCGGGTTCAAGCTGGGCCGGGTATGCCCCTATGTGGAGTCGGCCGACCTGGTGGTGGGCGAGAACACCTGCGACGGCAAGAAGAAGGGCTACGAGCTGTTCGCGGAGCTGGTGCCCCAGCTGTACGTGATGGACTTGCCCCAGATGAAGAGCGAGGCGGGGCGGGAGCTGCTGCGGGCGGAGTACCGCCGCTTCCAGGACCGCCTGGAGGAGCTGACCGGGGTGGAGATCACGGCCGAGCGCCTGCGCCAGGGCATCCAGGTGGTGAACCGCAAGCGCCGCGCCCTGGCCCGCCTGTGGTCCCTGCGGCGGCACGACCCCGCGCCCATCTCGGGCCTGGACGCNCTGCTGGTGAGCCAGGTCTCCTTCTACGACGACCCGGAGCGCTTCAGCGGCGCGGTGGAGAAGCTGTGCGACGAGCTGGAGGAGCGCGTGCGCCAGGGCCAGGGCGTGGCCCCCGCTGGAAGCAAGCGCCTGGTGGTCTCGGGCTGCCCCATGGCGGTGCCCAACTGGAAGCTGCCCGCCATCGTGGAGGGTGCCGGCGCGGTGATCGTGGGCGAGGAGTCCTGCGTGGGCGAGCGCGGCCTGCGCAACCTGGTGGACGAAAGCCCCTTCGACCGCGACGGCCTCCTGGAGGCCATCGTGGACCGCTACTGGCAGATCGACTGCGCCATCTTCACCCCCAACCCCCAGCGCCGCCAGCGCCTGCAGCAGATGGTGACGGACTACCAGGNCCAGGGGGTGATCCACTACTGCCTGCAGTTCTGCCAGCCCTACCAGATGGAGGCCATGCTGGTGGAACGGGAGCTGGAGGCCGCGGGCATCCCCCTGCTGCGGGTGGACACCGACTACGGCCAGGAGGACGTGGAGCAGCTCAAGACTCGGGTGGAGGCCTTCCTGGAGATGCTGGGCTGAGGAGGAGGCCGTGCGTTACGCGGGGCTGGACATCGGCTCGCGCAGCATTGAGCTGGTGGTGTGGGAAGACAATGAGGTGGCGCTCTACCGGCGGGGGGAGAGCGGCTTCGACCCCCTGCGGCGCAGCGAGGAGCTGATGCGCGGCGTGGCCTGGGACCGGCTGGTGGTCACCGGCTATGGCCGCGGCCTGTACGCCCGACGGCACGGGGTGGAGACCCTGACCGAGATCCAGGCCCACGCCCTGGGGGCGCGGCGGTTGTTTCCCTCCTGCGGCGGGGTGCTGGACATCGGGGGTCAGGACACCAAGGCCATCGCCCTGGACCGGCAGGGGCGGGTACGCAAGTTCGAGATGAACGACCGCTGTGCCGCGGGCACGGGCAAGTTCCTGGAGTTCATGGCCGGGGGCATGGGGGTGTCCTTGGCCGAGTTCGGGGAGTTCGCCCTGGCGGGTCGGGAGGGGATCACCATCTCCAGCATGTGCACCGTCTTCGCCGAGAGCGAGGCCACCTCCCTGGTGGCGCGGGGTCACCGGCCCCAGGACATCGCCTTGGCCCTGCACCGGGCGGTGCTCAAGCGCGCCCTGGCCATGTTGCGGCGGGTGGGGGTGGAGGGACCGGTGGTGTTCACCGGGGGGGTGGCCCGCAACCCCTGTCTGTGCCGGCTGTTGGGGCAGGAGCTGAACCAGCCGCTGCTGCTCCCCCCGGAGCCGGAGATGGTGGGCGCCCTGGGCGCGGCCCTGCACGCGGCCCGATACTCCGCCGGCTCAGACCAACCCCTCGCGGGTGAGGGCCAGGCGGCGCTGCCAGTTCTCGATCAGGGCCAGGTGCAGGCCCAGACGTAGGCGCTCGGCGGGGGAGAGGCGTTCCTCCAGCCAGGGCAGGACCAGCTCCCGCGCACAGCCCGCCAACAGGGGATAGAGGTTCAAGGCGGCCTCGGCCACCGGCGGCAGGGGGGGACGGGGGCAGTGTGAGCAGTCGGAGGGGCCTTCGCCGCATGCCTCCTGCTGGCGGCAGGCGGAGCACTCCAGCTTGGGGTAGTCGGCGCGGAAGCGCAAGAACCGCTCCAGGGCCTCCAGCTCGTCTTCTTCGGCGGGAGAGAGCCACGGCACGCACAGGGCCTCCAGTAGGGCGGGGGCAAAGGCCGCCGGCAGCATGGACAGGGTCTGGGGGGTGAGCGCGGCCGCGCGGCCGTCGGCATGCGCCACTCCCTGCCAGCGCAGGCGGCTGCGCTCGAGTAGCTCCAGACAGGCCGAGCCCACACCCACCGCCGTCTCCACCATCGGCTGCCACTGCAGGGGCAGAAGCGGCTCCAGCCACAGCCGAGCCGGCCCCAGTCTCACCAGACGCGACTTCATGCCCGCAATGATGTCCTTTGGCGCGGGCGGCATCCAGGGAGGTGTTTCACTGCCTGGGATCGGGGATGGTGTTTCGCCCCGCCCCGGCCTGCCGGAACCAAAGGTTCC
>MTPE01000214.1 GCA_002011835.1 Desulfarculaceae bacterium JdFR-95
CGCCGGCCCCTGCCCCGGCGCCTTCTCCGGCGCCCTCCCCGCCCCTGCAGAGCGGGGCCGAGCCGGCCTTGGCCCAGCGGGTGGAGGAGGCGGTGGTGGCCCTGGACCGCTGGCTGGAGAACAACGGCTGGGCCGGCTACGACCCCTACGACGTCAAGAGCTACATCCTGGGCCGCATCGTGACGGGGAAGATGAAGCCCCAACAGGTGCAGCAGCTCCTGCAGCGCGACGCGGCCGACCCCGCGGGCCTGCGCCGCGAGCTGGGCATCCGGCCCGCGGTCAACGCCAAGGCCATGGCCCTGCTGCTGGGCGCCTACCTGGTGCTGCAGGAGCTGCTGCCGGGGCGGGACTTCTCGCGCCAGATCCGCGAGACCGGCCAGTGGCTGCTGGACAACCCCACCCCGGGCATGAGCGGCCTGGCCTGGGGGTATCCCTTCGACTGGGAGTCGGTGGTGATGATCCCGGCCGGCTGCCCCACGGGGGTGATCTCCTACCACGCGGGCGACGCCTTCTGGCTCCACTGGCAGGCCAGTGGCGAGGCGGCCTGGCTGGAGCGCTGCCGCAGCGTGGCCACCTTCATGGCCCGGGACCTGAACCAGGACCACCTGGACCCCGACACCCTGTGCTTCTCCTACACCCCCCTGGACTTCTACCACGTGCACAACGCCAGCCTGTGCGTGGCCGAGTTCCTGGTGCGGGTGGGGCAGCAGGTGGAGGAGCCGGAGTGGGTGGAGCTGGGGCGCAAGGCGGTGCGCTTCGCCCTGCGCGACCTGAGCGCCCAGGGCTACCTCACCTACTGGGCGCGGGGATTCGAGCCCACTACCCAGAACGTGGACCAGATCGACCACTACCACACCGCGGCCGAGCTGCGCAGCCTGCTGCGCCTGAGCCGCCTGCTGCCCGACTGGGAGGAGCTGGTGCAGGCCACGCGCCGCTACCTGGACTTCTACCTGGAGCGCTTCTTCGAAGACGGCACCATCCCCAAGATCCACCCCCAGCGCACCTATCCCGTGGACATCCACGCCGCGGCCGAGGCGGCCTATGTCCTGGGCGAGGCCGCGGCCGACAGCGAACCGGCCGCGGCGGTGCTGAGGCGCTTCCTGCCCTGGTTCCTGGAGCAGTGCGCCAACCCCGACGGCAGCTTCCTCTACCAGCTCACGGTGGTGGAGGGGCGCACCCACAAGAACCGCTTCCCCTTCCTGCGCTGGGGACAGGCATGGACCATGCGCGGCCTGGCCAGCGCCCTGGCCGCCCTCTCCGGCCGGCGCCTGGCGCAGGCGGCCTGAAAGAGAGCAGCAGAGCACCATGTGCGGTATCGCCGGAATCGCAGGCAAAGACGTAGGTCAGGACCCCCAGCTGGAGCCGGTGCTGGAGTGCATGCTGGAGCTGATGCGCCACCGCGGGCCCGACGACCGCGGCCAGCACCGCTGGGACCAGCTCTGGCTGGGACACCTGCGCCTGTCCATCCTGGACCTGAGTGAGCGTGGCCACCAGCCCATGTTCATCGAGGACGGCCGCTATGCCATCAGCTACAACGGCGAAGTGTACAACTACCTGGAGCTGCGCCGCGAGCTGGAGGCCCACGGCGTCCACTTCCACAGCGACACCGACACCGAGGTGATCCTGCAGGCCTACCGCCGCTGGGGCCTGGAGTGCTTCGAGCGCTTCAACGGCATGTGGGCCCTGGCCATCTGGGACCGCGAGAAGCGCCGCCTGGTGCTCTGCCGCGACCGGGTGGGCATCAAGCCTCTCTACTGGTGCCTGGACCACAGCCGCCTGGCCTTCGCCTCGGAGATCAAGGCCCTGGCCGCCTTCCGCCTGCTCACGGGCGGGGAGCTGAACCTGAACCCCGCCGCGGTGCAGACCTACCTCAACCAGGGGCTGGTGGACGGGCTGGAGGAGACCTTCTTCCAGGGGATCCTGCGCTTCAAGCCCGGCCACTTCATGCTGGTGGAGGACGGCCGCATCCGCGCCTACCAGCCCTACTGGGACCTGCCCGCCCGCGCCGCGGCCCGGCGGGAGGAGCTGGCCGGCCGGAAGGAGGCCGATCTGGCCGAGGAATTGACCGAGCTCATGGCCGACGCGGTGGCCATACACACCCGGGCCGACGTGCCCGTGGGGGTGTGCCTGTCCGGGGGGCTGGACTCCTCGGCCGTGGCCGGCTTGGCCAGCCGGGTGATCCCAGGCATCAAGACCTTCACCTCCTGGTATCCCGACCAGGGCGAGGAGTACAACGAGCTGGCCCACGCCGAGCGAGTGTGCCGCGCCTTCGACCTGCCCAGCCACCGCACCGAGGTGGAGGGCCGGCGCCTGCTGGAGAAGCTGCCCGAGCTGCTGTGGTACCTGGACGAGCCCACCCTGGCCATGGGGGTCTATCCCCAGTGGCACGTGATGCAGGCCGCGGCCCAGAAGGTCACGGTGGTGATGGACGGCCAGGGCGGGGACGAGATCTTCGCCGGCTACGACTTCTACGCCGCCCACCTGCTCTACGGCCGGCTGCTGGACCAGGACTTCAAGGGCTACCAGCGGGCCCTGGCCGGCTTCTACCGCAACTACGGCCTGAAGCGGGTGGAGGCCCTGGGCCAGGAGGTGAAGCAGGCCTGGCTGGCCAACTTCCAGGCCAAGCTGCCCCAGCACTTCCCCGACCACCTGACCAACTACCTGTTCCACGAGCTGACCCACAGCCGCCTGCCCGCGCTGCTGCGCTACGAGGACCGGCTGTCCATGGCCTTCTCCATCGAGTCGCGGGTGCCCCTGCTGGACCACCGCCTGATCGAGACCGCCTTCGCCCTGCCCGACACGGCCAAGGTGGGCCCGGGCTGGTCCAAGTATCTGATGCGCCGGGCCCTGGAGGGCGTGCTCCCCAGGGAGGTGACCTGGCGCAAGGACAAGAAGGGCTTCCCCACCCCCTTCGAGCCCTGGGTGCAGGGCGAGTTGGGCGGGCCGGTGCGCGAGCTGTTGAACGCGGGCACGGGCTGGCTGGCCGCCATCCTGGGCACCAAGCCCCTGGCCGAGTTCTTCGCCGCCTGGGACCAGGGCCGGCGCGACCCCTGGCAGTTGTGGCGCTTCCTCAGCCTGGAGCTGTGGCTGGGCTCCTACCTGGAGCGCCTGCACCGCGAGCTGGCCCGCCTGGCACCCCAGGCCCGCCTGTCCCAGCCCGCGGAGGTGATCACCCGCCCCCTCACCCCCCAGCCAGTGGAGGTGGTGGTCACCCTGGACTACGAGACCTTCGACACCAACGACCTGCTTCTGTCCTCCCGCTGGCGCATAGACTGGGACAAGGACCTGATCCAGCCCACCGAACGCCTGGCGCGGCTGCTGGAGGAACACGGCGCCAAGCTCACCGTGCTGTGGGACACGGCGGAGTACTTCTGGCTGCTGGACCACGGCTACGAGAAGGAGGCCGCGGCCATCCGCGAGCAGTTGGTGGATCTGGTGCGCCGGGGCCACGACGTGCAGCTCCACCTGCACCCGGCCTGGTGTTCGGTGCGGCGCCAGGGCGAGCACTGGCTGTGGGAGCGGCCGGGGCTGACTCTCCCGGCCATGGACCGTGAGCAGCTGGAGGCGCTGGTGGCGCGTTCGGTGCGCACCATGGAGGAGCTGTTCCGCCCCTTGCGCTCCGACTACCGGGTGCGGGGCTTCCGGGGCCGCTCCTACGAGGTGGAGCCCTTCCGCGCCGTGGGGCCGGTGCTGGCCGCCCACGGCATCCGCGCCGACAGCTCCTACCACGGCCAGGGGCCCATCTACGTGCGCCTGCCCCAGCTACAGCAGGCCGTGCCCCCGGCCCAGGCCGACTTCCTGGAGTACCCCATCTTCGCCCACCAGGGCCAGCGCTGGGACTTCTCCGGCCCGCCCCAGTTCGTGGACCTGCCCTTGCGCGCCCTGGGGGACAAGCCCCCCCACGGACAGACCCTGGTGTTGATCGGCCACTGCAAACAGCCCATCCACTACCAGGAGCTGGGCCGGGTGCTGGGTGAGCTCAAGGCGCGCTACGGCGCGGCCCTCCGCTTCGTGACCTGGCAGGAGTCCATCGAGCGCCGCCTGGGCGAGCTCAAGGGGAGCTGGCTGCCCGCCGGCGGCTTCAGCCAGGACTACTTCGAGGCCCGCTGGCAGGAGGAGGAAGACCCCTTCGCCTCGGCCCGCATCGAAGACCCCTACTACCAGCGCCTGCTGGAGCTGGCCCCGCGGGGGGTGGAGTCGCTGCTGGACCTGGGCTGCGCCGAGGGCGACTTCACCGCCGCCCTGGCCCGCCACACCGGGGCCGAACGGGTGGTGGGGGTGGACATCTCGCCCAGCGCCGTGCGCCGCGCCCGCCAGCGCCACCCCGACTACGAGTTCGTCCAGGCCGACCTGATCCACCTGCGCCGGGACGAGCGCTTCGACCTCATCCTGGCCAGCCAGAACCTCTACTACTTCACCCCCGCGGAAAGAGCGCGGGTGCTGGCCAATCTGGAGGCCATGCTGGCACCGGAGGGCCGGGCCCTGCTGGCCTGGTGGACCGGGGCCCGCCGCGGCTACCAGGAGGAGAAGATCGAGGAGGAGATCGGCCGCTTCTTCCGCGTGGAGCGGGCCGAGACCTACCGCGCACCCGAGGACGGCGCGATCAAGGGCGAGCACCGCATCCTTCTGGTGCGGCGGCGCCTGAGTCCGGCCGAGGAGGCCCTGCGCGACCTCTACTGGCGGAGCATGCGGGTGTGCTGCCGCGGGCCGCGCGAGGAGGACTGGCGGGCCCGCTTCGCCTGGCTGGCCGCGCAGTGGAACGGCACCACCCCGGAGGGAGGCTGGGACCTGGTGCTGGCCCCCACGCCGGACGAGGCCCCCCTGGAGGAGCTGCGTCCCTGCGGCACCGCGGTGTTCTACGCCCAGGAGCCGAGCCCCCAGCAGGCCGAGGCCCTGGGCCTGATCCTGGTGCGGCAGGTGGAGGGATTGAGCTTCTGCGCCCGCCGCGAGGACGCCCCTGCCCGGGCCAAGGTCCCCCTGCCCGGGCCAAGGTCCCCCCTCTGCCCCGGCGGCAGAAGCCCGCCGCCCCCGCCTTCCCTCCCGCGGCCGCGGCAGAGCGCGCTCCGGTGCGCCGGGTACAGACTCTGGTGGTGGTGACCCACCCCGCTTGGCTGGAGCACCTGCCGGCCATCCGCGACCGCCTGGAGGCACCGGTCTTCACCGCGGTGCGCAAGAACCTCATGGCCGCGGTGCGCGAGACTCCGGGCCTGGAGACCCTGGACCCCCGCGAGCTGGGGGCGGAGTTCCTCTACCTGGAGCCCATGGGCTACGTGACCAAGTACCACCTCTCGCGGGACTGCTGGCGCCACTACGACGACTTCCACCGCATCTTCCGGCCAGTGATGGAGCTGGAGGCAGTGAGCCGCTGGCGGGACTACGACCTGTTCCAGGCCGGGGACTACAACCTAGCCTACAATCTGGGCCACCAGGTCTTCCACCTGATCGATCTCTACCTGCTGTTGATAGAGCAGACCCAGCCGCAGCGTCTGGTGGGGTTGGACTTCGACGCCCAGGACCCCACCACCGAGTCCACGGTGCTTCGCACCTTGGGCACGGCGCGGAGGATGTCGGGGCAGTTGCTCTTCCTGCGCGACGCCAGGCGCAACGCCCAGCCACAGGCGGCGGCGGTCCCGGCCTGAGAGAGCGACGGAGTTGCGGCGCACCCCCGGAGCCGGAGGCGGGGGGAGGAGCTCTCCTCTCAGGCTTCTGCGGGCAGGTCGTAGAAGCGCTTGAACAATATTCCCTGCAAAGGCCAGGTCTTGAGCACCTCGGCCATGCGCCGGGCCGCCCCGCCCTTGCCGTAGGGGGTCTCCACCCCGCGGCACATCTCCCGGAAGGCCGGGTCCAGGGCCTTCTCCAGGGCAGCGGCGATGGCCTCGGTGTCCTCGGGGCAGTCGAGGATGGAGGCGCAGCGCAGTCGGCCCTCCTGGCGGGGACCCAAGTTCACCGTGGGCACGCCTGCGGCCGGGGCCTCCAGAATGCCGCTGGAGGAGTTGCCCACCACGCACTCACAGTGCTTGAGGGCCGAGAGGTACAGCACCTGGCCCAGGTTGGCCGTGGCGTACACCCGTGCGGGGTGGGCGGCGGCGTACTGGTCGATAAGCCGGTTGATGCGCTTGCCGTAGGTGTCGGCGTTGGCCTTGGTGATCACCAGCTTGAGGTGGGCGAAGCGCTCCAGGGCCTCGAGCAGACGGCCGAAGGGCTCGGCCGGGTCCTGGCGGGAGAGGGTCACGGGGTGGTAGGTGACCAGCAGGAAGCGGTCTTCGGAAGCGAAGCCCAGGCGGGCCAGTAGCTCCCGGCGC
The DNA here is from genome assembly GCA_002011835.1 of Desulfarculaceae bacterium JdFR-95. Classification (GTDB taxonomy): domain Bacteria; phylum Desulfobacterota; class Desulfarculia; order Desulfarculales; family Desulfarculaceae; genus Desulfocarbo. Next base: position 6,303 of record MTPE01000214.1, read on the forward strand.
GAGAGCAGCGGCAGGCGCACCAGGTTGTCCACCCCCGGCGCGCCCACGTTGAACACCCGCGCCGGGTCCTCGCCCAACTGGATCACCCGGCGGCGGTAGGGCTCGGCCGCGGTGAAGTGCAGGTGGGCCATCTTGGTGATGGCGTGGCGGATGGCTTCGTCTATGGCGCCTTGGGTGGTCTCGCCCCCGTGGATGTGGGCTATGGGGATGCGCAGGCACATGGCCGCGCTGGCCGCGGCCAGGGCCTCGTAACGGTCGCCCAGCACCACCAGGATGTCCGGCGCCAGGCGGGACAAGGCCCCGGCCAGGCGCATCACCCCCAGGCCCAAGCTGGCGGCGATGCCGGTGGGGGTGTCGCTGGCCAGCACCATCTCCACCCGCTCGCTGACAGGGAAGCCGTCGGCCGTGATCTGGCGCCAAGTCTCCCCCAGCTCGGGCACCAGGTGCGCACCCGAGACCAGCACCTGCAGCTCCACCTCCGCCGCGGCCATGAGCTCCTTCATCAGCCAGTAGAGCAAGCCGTACTCGGCCCGGGTGCCGGTGAACACGCATATGCGGCGGCTCATGGCGGCGCCTCGTCAGCCTGCGGTGAGGGCTCAGTCCTCGCCCCTCACCCGCGAGCAGTCGATGGCCACGTACTGCCAGTCCAGGATCAGGTTGCCGTTGACCTGCATGTCACCCACCACCTTGGTGGCGGGCATGTAGGAGAACTCCTCGTACACCGTGTTGTCGAAGGGCTGGAAGTCGGTGTCTCGCTCGATGAACAAGATCTCACCGCCCAGGTGAGGGATCAGCCCGCGCAGATACTCCTCGGAGTAGAGCATGTACAGGCAGTGGTTGAAGTCGCTGCGCTCGGGGGTGATCACCCCCACCTCGGCGAAGTCCTGGTCGTAGATCACCTTGATGGCGTAGTTCACCTCGCCGATGGGCGTGCGCCACAACACCAGGCGCCGGCCCACCCGCATGGCCTCGGCCAGGGCCTGGTCGATGCGAGGGAAGAAGTGGAACAAGTTGACCACCACCACGTCGAAGGCGTCGTCCACGAAGGGCATGTCCAAGACGTCGGCGTGCACGAAGTTCACCTTCTCGTCCACCCCGAACACCTCCCGCCCCCAGAGCAGGAACTGCAGCTCGCTGTCGATGCCGGTGTAGCGGATGTCCGGGTCCAGCAGGCGGCGGAAGCTGCGCAGGAAGTGCCCTGCCGCACACCCCAGGTCCAGTACCGTGTCCCCCGNCCGGTACAGGCCGCGCCGCTTCATGAGCCGAGCNTAGCTCTTGGAGGCCTCCTTCTCGGGCAGCTCGCCCTTGGCCCGCTTGTAATAGCTGGCCCCGCTCATCTTCACCTCGTCGATGGACCAGTCGTTCCACTCTTGGGCCTCGGGCCCGCCCGCCAGTAGGCTGGGGATGCCCAGGCGGGCGGGGAAGCGCGCGCCACAGGCGGGGCAGAGCAGGGCCTCACCTTCCAGACTCAAGGGATGGTGGTGGCAGTCCAGGCAGCGCAGGCGCTTCTGCAACAGGTGGGGCACCGCGGAGTCTTTGGGAGTGGCGGCGGGGGTCACACAACTCATCTCTGGCCTCCTTCTTCTCAGGCACAAATGGCGTCGATCACCTCTAGCATGCGCTGGGTGGCCCGCCCGTCCAGGCGGTACCAGAAGCGGCGGCGGTACTCCTGGGCCGCGGCCGGCTCCGCCGCCTCGCCGCCGGCCTCCAGGGCCGCGGCCAGCTCGCGGGCCATGTCCTCGGCGCTCCAGATGGAGGTGGAGAAACGATCCTCCTCGAAGTCCAGGTGGTACTCACCCTCCGCGTCGCGTAACAATAGTATCTTCAGCCCGAAGGCCAGGGCCTCCAGGACATAGGTGCTGATGGGATAGCTGGCGAACACCTGGGCCAGAGCCAACAACTCCTGGGGGCGCACCGGCTGGCGCTGTACCAACAGCGCCGGCGCCGCGGAGGCCTGGATGATGTCCTGATAGCGCCGTACCTCCTGGGGCTGGGTGTCGGGATGCAGCTTGAGCACCAGTTGGGTGTCGTCCCGCCGGGAGACCACCTCCAGGGCCGCCTCCAGGTGGTGGCTCAGGTCGATGCGGGCCGCGCCCATGAGTACGGTGCGCCTGTCCGGGTCCAGGCCCAGCTTGCGGTAGGTGGGGGTGGGGTCGTAGCCGGGACGGAAGTAGGGGTCCAGGGCCGGGCAGCCGGTGAGGAACACCTTGTCCGGCTCGGTGCCGCGCCGGATCATCAGCTCGCGCCAGTGCTCACCCCAGATGCAGCAATACTCCGAGGCCACCCGCGCCACCCGCTCGGTGGGGATGGCCGCGTATTGGATGGTGAGGGTGGGGATCCCCCGTGTGCGGGCCGCCACCACGAAATACTTCTTGATGCTGCCCAGGTCGTAGGCGTTGACCAGCAGCCCCGGCCGCACCTGCTCCAGTACCCGCTCGAACCAGGCGAAGAAGCGCACCTTGTCCCGGTTCCAGGACACCATACTCTCCAGGGCCAGGTCCATCACCGGCACCCCGCGGTAGGCGATGGCCTTGGCCTGAGGGCTGGCCGCGATGGCAACCCGCGCCCGCTGTTCGTAGTCGTCCTGGGCGCGCAGGATCTGGTCCTCCAGCTCCTCCAGGCCGAAATGGTGGTTGGTCTTGAGCTCGATGCCGTGCTCCTGGAACAACTCCACCAGGGAGCGCACCTTGGTCTCGTCACCCCCCACCCAGGTGAGGCTGGAATAGGTCACCACCTGGTAGCGGCCGGTCTCCTGCAGGGCCAGGATCAGAGGAATGAGCTGAAAGGCGGTGGAATGCGACTCGCAGTTCACCAGGACGGTCTTCACGGTCCTCTCCTGTGGCGCGGGTTGTTCTCCTGGCGGAGATGCAATTTACGTGCCCGCAACCCCGAAGCCCTCCCATCCGCGCGCCTGTGCCGTATCCATCGACTTTTACGGCCCTTGNCCCATGTAGCTCGNCGCAGGAGCGACTGCAGGGTGGGCANGAGTTGCCGCCCGCCTCTGTCAACTGCTTGACACCCCTTGCCCAGCATCCTTGGTCCCTTGCGGTCGGCCCCTGGTCTCCCCAAGGAGGC